>NZ_MECT01000569.1:0-17932 GCF_001722145.1 Shigella sp. FC1544 | reverse complement strand
CTGTATGAATCCCGCCTGAAGGGAAAGCTGCACGTAATCAGCAAGCGATATACGCAGCGAATTGAGCGGCATAACCTGAATCTGAGGCAGCACCTGGCACGGCTGGGACGGAAGTCGCTGTCGTTCTCAAAATCGGTGGAGCTGCATGACAAAGTCATCGGGCATTATCTGAACATAAAACACTATCAATAAGTTGGAGTCATTACCTTGCCTCTATTGGTGCAACCACCAAAGAAGACGCTGCCAAGACACTTGAGCCGTTAAGCGCCAAATACAAAAACATCGCGGGTGTTGAAGAAAAATTAACCTATACCGATACCTACGCGCAGGAAAACGTGACTATCGATATGGAAAAAGTGGATTTTAAAGCCCTGCAGGGTATTTCAGGAATCAACGTTTCTGCTGAAGATGCCAAAAAAGGTATCACTATGGCGCAAATGGAACTGGTGATGAAAGCCGCTGGTTTTAAAGAAGTGAAATAATCTGTCGGCGGCCATGTTTCGCATGGCCGCCATACCCGTCTTAGCTTTTCTTCACATGCTGGCGCGCTGCCAGTCCACGCAGAAAATAACGTAAAAATTGATCGCCGCATTCGCGGAAGTTTTTATGATCCGGTGCACGCATCATCGCCGTAATTTCCGGCATCGAAACGCGGAACTGCTGTTCGGTGAGGATCGCCAGAATGTCATCGGTTTTCAGCGAAAACGCGATGCGTAATTTTTTTAGCACGATGTTGTTATTAATGCGACGTTCCGGCTCCAGTGCCGGAGCAGACTCATCCTTGCCGCGTTTTTCATAAATCAGGCCATTGAGGAATGACGACAAAACAATGTCCGGACAACGCTGAAAACCCTCTTCGTCTTCTTTACGTAGCCAGACGGCGATCTGTTCCGCGGTGGCTTCGACATTACCCAGCGCCAGAATACGCACCAGGTCATTATTATTGGCTTTCAAAATGTAGCGCACGCTGCGCAGAATATCGTTACTTAGCATGAGGCCTTCAGGTGTTGATGAGGCAAAAAGCCATTTTAGCAGTCTTTTACAGGCCAATCGCCTCTTTTAAGGTTTTCAGATAACGGCGGCTGACCGGCACGGTTAAGCCATTACGCAAAATCAACTCGGCCTGGCCGTTATCTTCCAGACGAATCTCCTGTAAATGCGCGAGGTTAACCAGATACTGACGATGGCAGCGCAGTAGTGGTGTACGACTTTCCAGGGTACGTAATGTCAATTCGGTAAAGCCCTCTTTCCCTTCGTGGCTGGTAACGTAGACACCGCTCATCCGACTGCTGACAAATGCCACATCTTTCATTTGCAGCAAATAAATCCGACTATGCCCAGTACAAGGGATAAATTTCAGCGCCTGTTGATTTTCTGGTAACAGCGAAACATCCTGCTTGCTGCGTTCCTGCCGCAAACGCGCCAGCGTTTTCTCCAGTCGCGCTTCATCAATTGGCTTCAGCAGATAATCAAAGGCGTGTTCTTCAAAGGCTTTAATGGCGTATTCGTCAAACGCGGTGAGAAAAACAATATACGGACGATGTTCCGGGTCGAGCATCCCCACCATTTCCAGACCACTGATGCGCGGCATCTGGATATCGAGAAACAGCACATCCGGGCGCAGTTTATGCACCGCGCCGATCCCTTCCACGGCGTTTGAACACTCACCAACGATTTCAATATCGCTCTGCTCCTGCAAAAATACGCGCAGGTTCTCCCGTGCTAACGGTTCATCATCGACAATTAAGACTTTAATCATGCCTCGTCCCTCCATGGTAGTCGTAACGTTATTCGGGTGTAACTATCAGGCTCACAGGCGACGCTTATCCCATAGTCATCGCCAAACCGTTCACGTAAACGCTTATCCACCAGATTCATCCCCAGCCCACTGGCATTGGTTACCGGTTGATACAAACCGGCATTGTCTTCGATCTCCAGCATCAAATGTTGCCCCTCACGTCGGGCGCTGATTGCCACTCGCCCTGTATCCAGCAGTTGTGATGTCCCATGTTTAATGGCGTTTTCCACTATCGGTTGCAGGGTAAACGCGGGCAATTGCTGCTGGGATAATTCTTGCGGAATAGCAATGTTGACCTGCAACCGCGACTGGAAGCGCGCCTTTTCAATTTGCAGATAAGCGTTCACATGTTCAATTTCGTCGGCGAGAGTAACAAACTCCGAAGGCCGCTTTAAGTTTTTGCGGAAAAAAGTGGAAAGATACTGCACCAGCTGGCTGGCCTGTTCGCTGTCGCGACGGATCACCGCTTTAATGGTGTTAAGCGCATTAAACAAAAAATGGGGGTTCACCTGGGCGTGAAGCAGTTTGATCTCTGACTGGGTGAGCATCGCTTTTTGCCGCTCATATTGCCCGGCGAGGATCTGCGCCGAAAGCAGTTGCGCAATCCCCTCGCCCAGCGTGCGGTTGATTGAACTGAATAAACGGTTTTTGGCTTCATACAATTTGATGGTGCCCATCACCCGCTGATTTTCACCACGCAACGGAATTACCAGCGTCGACCCCAGTTTGCATTGCGGATGCAAAGAGCAACGATAAGGTACTTCGTTGCCATCAGCGTAGACCACTTCACCGGTTTCAATCGCTTTTAAGGTGTAAGTCGAAGATATCGGTTTGCCGGGTATATGGTGGTCGTCACCAATTCCGGTAAAGGCCAGCAATTTCTCTCGATCGGTAATCGCGACTGCACCAATATCCAGCTCCTGATACAGCACCTGTGCCACTTTCATGCTGTTCACTTCGTTAAACCCCTGGCGCAAAATGCCTTCCGTCGAGGCAGCCACTTTCAGCGCAGTGGCAGAAAAAGCCGAAGTGTATTTTTCAAACATCGCGCGTTTATCGAGCAATATACGCATAAACAGCGCCGCGCCGACGGTATTGGTGACCATCATTGGCGCAGCAATATTACTCACCAGACGCACCGCATCTTCATAAGGTCGGGCGATCGCCAGGATGATCAACATTTGCACCATTTCAGCGACGAACGTGACGGCACCGGCGGTAATGGGGTTAAAGACTTTATCAGTGCGCCCGCGACGGATCAGGATGCTGTGTACCAGGCCGCCGAGCAATCCTTCAACGATGGTCGAGATCATGCAACTTAGCGCGGTCATGCCCCCCATCGAATATCGATGTAACCCGCCGGTCAGGCCAACCAGCCCACCGACGACCGGACCGCCGAGTAAGCCGCCCATTACCGCGCCTATCGCACGGGTATTGGCAATAGAATCGTCAATGTGCAACCCAAACCAGGTGCCCATGATGCAGAAGATGGAAAAGACGATGTAGCAGAGAAATTTATGCGGCAGACGAACCGTGACCTGCATTAACGGTATGAATAATGGCGTTTTACTCATTAACCATGCAATGACTAAAAAAACGCACATCTGCTGAAGCAGCAGCAACACCAGATTAAAATCGTACATACCCGCAAACCACACTTCCCTTTAAAACGCGTAACATACATTGCCTGCGTTTAACTTTCTTTGAACTCTTGCAGAAAAATGAGAATTCGTGAGTACAATCACTCAAAATCGCCTGGCAAAAATAAAATCACCCTATAAATGCACAAAAAACGGGCAAAACTACCTGGTTCGCAAAACTGCGTCTAAAGTTAAACCGGGACCTCGCGAGCAAGGGTGAGACGATGGCGCTTTACACAATTGGTGAAGTGGCGTTGCTTTGTGATATTAACCCTGTCACGTTACGCGCGTGGCAGAGGCGTTACGGATTGCTGAAACCGCAACGGACAGACGGCGGTCATCGGCTGTTCAACGATGCCGATATTGACCGGATCCGCGAGAGCAAACGCTGGATCGACAACGGCGTGCAGGTCAGCAAAGTTAAAATGCTGCTCAGTAATGAAAATGTTGATGTGCAGAACGGCTGGCGCGATCAGCAAGAAACATTACTGACTTACTTGCAAAGCGGCAATCTGCATAGCCTGCGAACGTGGATCAAAGAGCGCGGTCAGGATTACCCCGCCCAGACGCTCACCACGCATTTGTTTATTCCTCTGCGTCGACGGCTTCAGTGCCAACAACCGACTCTCCAGGCGCTGCTGGCGATCCTCGACGGCGTACTGATCAACTACATCGCCATCTGTCTGGCTTCGGCACGTAAAAAACAGGGTAAAGATGCGCTGGTGGTTGGCTGGAATATTCACGATACCACCCGTCTGTGGCTGGAGGGCTGGATTGCCAGTCAACAAGGATGGCGCATTGATGTCCTCGCCCACTCGCTCAATCAACTACGCCCTGAACTGTTCGAAGGCCGTACATTGCTGGTGTGGTGCGGTGAAAATCGAACCTCCGCCCAACAACAGCAACTCACCAGTTGGCAAGAACAAGGCTATGATATTTTCCCACTCGGCATTTAATGATTCGTTAACAAATGCGCTTTACTGTACAATCCTTTCGTTAACATAAGGAGTGCATTATGCGCATAGCTAAAATTGGGGTCATCGCCCTGTTCCTGTTTATGGCGTTAGGCGGAATTGGTGGCGTCATGCTCGCAGGTTATACCTTTATTTTGCGTGCTGGCTAAGCGCCTGCACCAGCCTTTCAAACAGGCGGTCTGCGATGATCGCCGCCAGTGCCACCAGTAACGCCCCCTGGATCACATACGCGGTATTAAATCCGCTAAGCCCGATGATGATGGGCGTACCCAGCGTGCTGGCCCCTACCGTTGAGGCGATCGTCGCCGTACCAATGTTGATAATCACCGAAGTTCGCACGCCCGCCAGAATCACCGGAGCTGCCAGCGGTAGCTCGACCTTACGCAGTCGCTGACCACGACTCATTCCCATACCTTTCGCAACTTCTGTCACGCTGGCATCAATCGCTCCCAGCCCGGCAAGTGTCGCCTGCAGGACGGGCAGCACACCGTAAAGGATCAAGGCGATAATCGCTGGTTGCAGACCAAACCCGATCACCGGAACGGCGATCGCCAGCACTGCGACGGGCGGAAAAGTCTGTCCAACGGCGGCAATAGTTTCCACCAGTGGGCGAAATTCCGCGCCCCACGGGCGAGTGACAGCAATTCCGGCACCAGTACCAATGATCACCGCAAACAAACTCGAAATTCCCACCAGCCAGAAATGAGCCAGTGCCAGAGCGGCAAAACTTTCTTGCTGATAAACGGGTCGTGGCAGTTGAGGGAACAAGGCAGCAAACAGCGGCTGGCTGTAAGGCAGCCAGAAAATCAGTGCCACAAACAAAGCAATGAGCCAGAACAGCGGATCGCGCAACATCTTCATACGCTTACGCCTCCTCCAGCAGATCCTGAAAATGCAGCGTGCCGCTAGGCTGGCCCTGCGTGTTCACCACCGGCAGCACCTCGCATCCCCGCGCGACAAACAGGGAGAGCGCATCGCGCAGCGTCATCTCTTCTGCCAGTGCCTCACCTTCTGCCCGTTCTTCGCGACGCACGTAATCCGCCACACTACGTAACGAAAGCAGGCGCACACCCAGTTCACTACGTCCAAAAAACTGGCGGACAAAATCATTCGCCGGACGAGTCAGCATCGTCAGCGGATTCCCCTGCTGCACCACTTCACCGTGATCCATCAATACCAGATGTTCTGCCAGCCGTAGCGCCTCATCAATATCATGAGTGACCAGCACAATGGTACGCCCCAGCAAACGGTGAATGCGCGTCATCTCTTGTTGCAACGCGCCGCGCGTTACCGGGTCCAGTGCGCCAAAAGGTTCATCCATCAGTAAGACTTGCGGATCGGCAGCCAGTGCGCGCGCTACTCCCACACGTTGCTGCTGACCACCGGAAAGCTGATGCGGATAACGCTCACGTAAATTTGACTCCAGCCCCAGTAGCGCCATTAATTCGTCGATACGATCGTCAATCCTCGCCCGCGACCATTTTTGTAATTGCGGCACGGTGGCAATGTTTTGTGCCACGCTCCAGTGGGGAAACAGGCCAATAGATTGAATGGCATAGCCCATACGGCGGCGCAACTCCAGTACTGGCAGCGAGCGAATTTCTTCTCCGGCAAAGCGGAGCTCTCCGCTGTCATGTTCCACCAGGCGGTTAATCATTTTCAGGGTGGTGGATTTGCCGGAGCCAGATGTGCCAATCAGCACCGAAAAACTCCCTTCCTGAAAATTGAGATTGAGATCGTTAACGGCTTTTTGTGCGCCAAACAGTTTGCTGACATGGCTAAATTCAATCATTACGTTTCACCTTCAACAGTGCGATAAGTAAATCGAACAGCGCATCGATCAGCACCGCCAGAACAATTACCGGGATCACCCCCAGCAACACTAAATCAATGGCGCTGCTTAGCAGCCCCTGGAAAACCAGCGCACCAAAACCGCCTGCGCCGATTAACGCCGCAATCACCGCCATGCCTACAATTTGCACCATCACCACCCGCAGGCTGCGCAGAAATACCGGTAACGCCAGCGGTAACTGAACATGCAGGAATCGCTGCGCCCCGCTCATCCCCATCGCTCTGGCGCTCTCCAGCACATCGCGCGGGATCTGGTTCAAGCCTACTACCACGCCGCGCACCAGCGGCAGCAAGGCATAGAGCACCAGCGCAATCAGTGCGGGTGTCATTCCGGTTCCTGCTATGCCGAGCTTCCCCAGCCACGGAAAGGCCGTCACCAGCGCGGCAAGCGGCGCAATCAACAGGCCAAAGAGCGCCACCGAAGGCACGGTCTGAATGACATTGAGCAGAGAAAAAATCGCCCCCTGCCGCGCGGTGGAAAAGTAGCACCAGATGCCCAATGGCACACCAATCACTAACGCAGGCAGCACCGCACCAAACAGCAACGTCAGATGTTGAGCCAGCGCGTCGTCAAACACATCCTGACGGTTGGCGTATTCTTTCATTAGCGAGAGATCGTTAAGCGTGCCGGAGTAAAGCAACCACAGCGGAATAATGGCAATCTGCATATGCAACAACCAGCGCAACAGCGGATGCGTGGAGATTCGGCGGATGACATCGCTACAGGCCAGCAATGCCAGCGCCGCAGCCAGCCAGAAACCACTGCCGAGGCTGGTACGCGCCAGCGCACTGCCATTTTGCGCCAGTTGGGTCGCCGCCTTTCCAGCTCCCCACACCAGCAATACGAAGACGAATTGCGCCAGAATGAGTGCAAAAATGCTGCCTTTTTTAGCGGGAATAAAACAGGCTGTCAGCCAGGCGCAACCAACGCCCACCAGCATCCAGATCGTTTGCGGCCACAGTTGCCAGAGATGACGCCCTTCACCCGAGACTAAACGATTAGGCGCGTAGCTGATAAACGGCAGCGCTGCTGCGATTGCCGTCAGCAACAGCAGCAGCGCCAGAACAGGATTAATACGTAGATAAGTCACGGGAAATTACTTCGCCCACCCTTTTTGTTTCAGGTAGTCGGCAGCCACTTTTTTGGCATCCAGTCCTTCCACTGCAATGCTGGCATTCAGTTGCTGCAATGTTTTTGCATCGAGGCTGGCGAAGACTGGCTGTAGCCACTGTGCCATTTGCGGATACTCTTTCAGCACCGACTCACGCACCACTGGTGCAGGCGCGTAGATAGGTTGCACGCCTTGCGGATCGCTTAAGGTTTGCAGCCCCAGCGCCGCGACCGGACCGTCAGTGCCGTAAGCCATTGCGGCATTAACGCCAGAAGTTTGCTGGGCAGCGGCTTTAATCGTCACCGCCGTGTCGCCACCAGCCAGTGACAGCAACTGATCCTGACCGAGCTTAAAGCCATAGGCTTTTTCAAACGCGGGTAAGGCATCGGCGCGTTCGATAAACTCTGCCGAGGCTGCCAGTTTGAAGGTGCCGCCCTCTTTCAGATAACGACTCAGGTCAGCAAGCGAAGTGAGTTTGTTTTTCTCTGCCACATCCTGACGCACGGCGATGGTCCAGGTGTTATTTGCAGGTGCGGGCGTCAGCCAGATTAACTTGTTTTGCTCTGCATCGAGTTTTTTGACTTTCTCGTAACCTTGCTGCGCGTTTTTCCACGCTGCATCGTTTTCATCTTTAAAGAAAAACGCGCCATTGCCGGTATATTCCGGATAGATATCCAGTTCACCAGAAGTAATCGCCCCGCGCACCACAGGAGTCGTTCCGAGTTGCACTTTATTGACCGTCGGTACGCCGTGGCTTTCCAGTACCTGCAAAATGATATTGCCGAGCAGCGCGCCTTCAGTATCAATTTTTGAACCGACTTTAACGGGGGAAGCCGCGTGCAGCGGCAGGCTCACGGCTGCCAACAAAACCAGTGAACCTGCCCAGACCTTTGAGAGTGGCATGATGCTTTCCTCATTCTTTTACTGTTGTTTTCCGCGAATTAAGAGAAAAGCATAGTTGATAATGGCGGGATTAGCCTGAGCGGACGGATTCAGTTGCAGAATCAGATAAATACTTAAGAGGCATATTCGGTCCGGCGTTTCCTGCCGGATGCGGCGCGAGCGCCTTATCCGGCCTACAAAGGGCGCAAATGTCACGCCCTTACTAAAGCATTACAGCAACTCAAACTCGCCTTTCTTAACGCGTGCAGAATCAGTGCCGATAAAGACATTGAACTTGCCAGGCTCGGCGTCATATTTCATCTGTTGATTCCAGAACTTCAGCGCCTCGATATCAATCGGGAAGCTAACGGTCTGAGTTTCGCCCGGTTTCAGGGTGATTTTCTCAAAGCCTTTCAGCTGTTTCACCGGACGACTCATGGAAGCCGTCACATCCTGCAAGTACATCTGCACTACCGTGGCCCCTTCGCGTTTACCGGTGTTCATCACCTGCACGCTGGCCGTCACTTTGCCGTCACGCTTCATGGTCGGCGCAGAAAGTTTCACATCAGAGACGGTGAAAGTGGTATAGCTCAGACCATAGCCGAACGGATAAAGCGCCCCGTTAGCTTCATCAAAATAACGCGAAGTGTATTTGTTCGGCTTGTCGGCATTATACGGGCGACCGGTGTTCAGATGGCTGTAGTACACCGGGATCTGCCCGACAGAACGCGGGAAGGACATCGGCAGCTTGCCGGACGGGTTGTAATCGCCAAACAACACATCGGCAATTGCATTACCGCCTTCAGTCCCCGCAAACCAAGTTTCCAGAATCGCATCAGCCTGCTGATCTTCTTTCACCAGCGCCAGCGGACGCCCGTTCATCAGCACCAGCACCAGCGGTTTACCGGTGGCTTTCAGCGCCGCAATCAAGTCACGTTGGCTTTGCGGAATAGTAATATCGGTACGGCTGGAGGCCTCGTGCGCCATCCCCTGTGCTTCACCGACTACAGCCACCACCACATCAGATTGTTTCGCCGTCTGCACCGCTTCATCAATCATCTCTTGCGGCGAACGCGGATCGACTTTGACCGCTTCTTCATACTGATTCAGGAAATCGATAATGCCTTTGTCACTGGTAACGTTCGCCCCTTTGGCATACAGCACTTTACCGTTTTCACCGACGGCATTTTTAATCCCGGTCAGCACGGTCACGGATTGATCTGCAACACCTGCCGCCGACCAGCTTCCCATCACGTCACGCTTGCTGTCTGCCAGCGGGCCAACCACCGCAATGGTTGCGGATTTTTTCAGCGGTAACGTTTCGAGACGGTTTTTCAGCAACACCAGGCTTTCACGCGCCACTTCACGCGCTTCTTTGCGGTGCAAGCGGCTTTCGGCATTGGTATCCACCGGGTCAGACTCTTTCGGACCGAGATGGCTGTATGGGTCGTTAAACAACCCCATATCATATTTAACGTTCAGTACATGGCGGGCAGCATCGTCCAGCTCTGCCATCGTCACTTTACCGGATTTAATCAACCCAGGCAGATACTTCGAGTAGTACTCGTCGCTCATACTCATGTTGATTCCGGATTTCAGCGCCACGCGCACCGCATCTTCCGGGTCTGCCGCCGTGCCATGTTTAATCAGCTCTTTGATTGCACCGTGATCGGAAACGGTGATGCCTTTAAAGCCCCACTGGTCGCGCAGAACATCTTTCAGCAGCCAGGAATCGGAGGTGGCTGGCGTGCCGTTCAGCGAGTTCAGCGCCACCATCACCGCGCCGCTGCCTGCGTCCAGCCCCGCTTTGTACGGCGGCATATAATCATTAAACAGGCGCTGCGGACTCATATCGACGGTGTTGTACTCTTTACCGCCTTCTACCGCGCCGTATGCGGCAAAGTGTTTGACGCTGGTCATCACCGAGTAGCGATCTGCCGGGCTTTTACCCTGCATCGCTTCCACCATGGTTTTACCCATTGTTGAGGTGAGATACGTATCTTCGCCAAAACCTTCGGAAGCACGTCCCCAGCGCGGATCGCGCGAGACATCGACCATCGGTGCCCAGGTCATATTCAGGCCATCATCTGCCGCTTCATAAGCAGAGACACGTCCGACCGTTTTCACTGCATCGAGGTTAAAAGACGAGGCCAGACCGAGGCTAATCGGGAACACCGTGCGCTGACCGTGCAGCACGTCGTAAGCAAAGAAAAGAGGAATTTTCAGGCGGCTTAATTCCATCACCTGATCCTGCATGGCGCGGATATCCTGACGGGTTACGGTGTTGAAAATCGCCCCAACCTGACCGTCTTTGATCATCTCGCGGATCGCCTCTTTCGGGTTATCCGGGCCGACGCTGATTAAGCGCAGCTGACCAATTTTCTCATCAACTGTCATTTTCTTAAGCAGTTCGGTGACGAACGCATCCCGCGCTTCGGGCGTTAATGGATGGTTGCCGAATAAATCATCCGCCAGTGCTGGCTGCAGGGCCAGACTCACCGCGATTCCTACTGAACATAGCCATTTCATATGGATTTTTCTTCCTCTGTTGCCCGACGAGGCAGCGAAAATGGTGCAAAAACCGTAGTTTGCCATAAGCATGATGGAGAGAGAAAAAGAATGCTCAGTTTATTGTCTGAATTTTCAAAATATTCACTCGCTGAATTGTCATACAAGGCGCTATTCTAGTTTGTGATATTTTTTCCCCACCACAAGGAGTGGAAAATGTCTTCCATGACAACAACTGATAATAAAGCCTTTTTGAATGAACTTGCCCGTCTGGTCGGTCATTCACACCTGCTCACCGATCCCGCAAAAACGGCCCGCTATCGCAAGGGCTTCCGTTCTGGTCAGGGCGACGCGCTGGCTGTCGTTTTCCCTGGCTCACTACTGGAATTGTGGCGGGTGCTGAAAGCCTGCGTCACCGCCGACAAAATTATTCTGATGCAGGCTGCCAATACAGGCCTGACCGAAGGATCGACGCCAAACGGTAACGACTATGATCGCGATATCGTGATCATCAGCACCCTGCGTCTCGACAAGCTGCACGTTCTCGGCAAGGGCGAACAGGTGCTGGCCTATCCGGGCACCACGCTCTATTCGCTGGAAAAAGCCCTCAAACCGCTGGGACGCGAACCGCACTCAGTGATTGGATCATCGTGTATAGGCGCATCGGTCATCGGTGGTATTTGTAACAACTCCGGCGGCTCGCTGGTGCAACGTGGCCCGGCGTATACCGAAATGTCGTTATTCGCGCGTATAAATGAAGACGGCAAACTGACGCTGGTGAACCATCTGGGGATTGATCTGGGCGAAACGCCGGAGCAGATCCTTAGCAAGCTGGATGATGATCGCATCAAAGATGACGATGTGCGTCACGATGGTCGTCACGCCCACGATTATGACTATGTCCACCGCGTTCGTGATATTGAAGCCGACACGCCCGCACGTTATAACGCCGATCCGGATCGGTTATTTGAATCTTCTGGTTGCGCCGGGAAGCTGGCCGTCTTTGCAGTACGTCTTGATACCTTCGAGGCGGAAAAAAATCAGCAGGTGTTTTATATCGGCACCAACCAGCCGGAAGTGCTGACCGAAATCCGCCGTCATATTCTGGCTAACTTCGAAAATCTGCCGGTTGCCGGGGAATATATGCACCGGGATATCTACGATATTGCGGAAAAATACGGCAAAGACACCTTCCTGATGATTGATAAGTTAGGCACCGACAAGATGCCGTTCTTCTTTAATCTCAAGGGACGCACCGATGCGATGCTGGAGAAAGTGAAATTCTTCCGTCCGCATTTCACTGACCGTGCGATGCAAAAATTCGGTCACCTGTTCCCCAGCCATTTACCGCCGCGCATGAAAAACTGGCGCGATAAATACGAGCATCATCTGCTGTTAAAAATGGCGGGCGATGGCGTCGGTGAAGCCAAATCGTGGCTGGTAGATTATTTCAAACAGGCCGAAGGCGATTTCTTTGTCTGTACGCCGGAGGAAGGCAGCAAAGCGTTTTTACACCGTTTCGCCGCTGCGGGCGCAGCAATTCGTTATCAGGCGGTGCATTCCGATGAAGTCGAAGACATTCTGGCGTTGGATATCGCTCTGCGGCGTAACGACACCGAGTGGTATGAGCATTTACCGCCGGAGATCGACAGCCAGCTGGTGCACAAGCTCTATTACGGCCATTTTATGTGCCATGTCTTCCATCAGGATTACATAGTGAAAAAAGGCGTGGATGTGCATGCGTTAAAAGAACAGATGCTGGAACTGCTACAGCAGCGCGGCGCGCAGTACCCTGCCGAGCATAACGTCGGTCATTTGTATAAAGCACCGGAGACGTTGCAGAAGTTCTATCGCGAGAACGATCCGACCAACAGCATGAATCCGGGGATCGGTAAAACCAGTAAACGGAAAAACTGGCAGGAAGTGGAGTAAAAATTACGGATGGCAGAGTATCGCCATCCGAATTCACTTAATCGTTCTGTGCCGTCTGCCCCGCCGCCGCCATTTGGGCGGCTTTTTGTTTTTTATAGCTCAACGCTGCTGCCGGCACAGGCATCACTTTACCGGTTTCAATCCAGGTACGCAGGCGGCTGGCATCGGCAAAATGGGTATATTTGCCAAACGCGTCCATCACTACCAGCGCCACCGGTTTATTATTGATAACCGTACGCATCACCAGACAATGGCCCGCCGCATTGGTAAAGCCGGTTTTGGTTAACTGAATATTCCAGTTATCGCGATACACCAGATGATTAGTATTGCGGAACGGCAGCGTATACGTCGGGTTAGAGAAGGTTGCCATATCTTCCCGGGTAGTACTTAACTGCCCGATCAACGGATATTGTTTGCTGGCAATGAGCAGTTTGGTTAAGTCACGGGCAGTTGAAACGTTATGCACCGACAATCCGGTAGGTTCAACAAAGCGCGTGTTGTTCATTCCGAGCGATTTCGCTTTCGCATTCATTGCCTTAATAAAGGCTTTGTAACCACCGGGATAATGGTGCGCAAGGCTTGCCGCCGCGCGGTTTTCTGAAGACATCAGCGCCAGCAACAGCATATCTTTACGGCTGATTTCGCTATTCAGTCGTACGCGCGAATAGACCCCTTTCATCTCCGGCGTCTGGCTGATATCCACTTTTAGTTTTTCATCCAGCGGCAGTCGTGCATCCAGCACAACCATCGCGGTCATTAATTTGCTGATAGACGCAATCGGACGCACCAGATCCGGGTGGTTCGAATAGATCACTTTGTTGGTATTCAGATCAACAATCATCGCGCTACCGGAGGCAATTTCCGGTTGTGGAGCGGTGGTAGCGGCTGCCGTTTTCGCAACGGCCTGCGGTGCCAAAGGCACAGCCAGCATCAGGGCCAGGCTAAATAAAGAAACTCGAAATTTCGGCATGATGAGCATTCAGATAGTGGTTCACGCGCACGGGTTGCGCACCGCCGGAGTAAGGATTTACTGAGGCTAGCGACGCCATCATAACGAGCAAAAAGTGCGATCGTCAAAGGAGAATCGTGAGGAAATGCTGCATTGCTGACATTTACGCCAGCAATGCAACGTCAAAGAACTTTCTAGAACAAACGATAACCGTAGCCCCATAGTATAACGGTTAGGGCGAGCAGCACTTCCAGTACCAGCACGCCAATCGCCAGCGTCGAACTAGAGAAGCTAAGGCCTTCCTCTTTATTGATATTCAGGAAGCTCGGAATACCAAGGTAAAGCAGGTAGCCGGTGTAAAACAGCGCCACCGTGCCGACCAGCGCACACAACCAGACCAGCGGATAAAGCGCCACCAGACCGCTTAAAAACAGCGGAGTTGCAACGTAGCCCGCGAAGACCATGCAGTGCGCAAGTGACGGACGCTGCGGATAATTACGCGCCATCCACCAGATGACCCGCCCCATTACCGCAACCCCAGCCAGCATAACGCCATAAAACAGGACAGCCAGCGCCAGTCCGGTAAACCAGGATAACTTCAGGATAGTGCCATCGCCAAAATTCCAGCCAATCTGTGTAGTGCCAATGAAGGCGCAAATCACCGGAATCGCCGCCATCAGCAAAACGTGGTGGGTGTAATGGTGAGAAATCGTTTCGTTTTCGCGATTAATCACCTGCATTTCACGATCGGGATGGGAAAACAGTCCCCAGACATGGCTCATACCGCCCCCTTGTTGTGAGTTCATGAACCTGACAGTTCAAGTATAAGTCAGCTTGTGATTATTTTTTGTTCATCCATGTAATTTGCACCGTCTGATGTATGTCCTTTTTCAGCGTGAATGATTTCCAGGGTGTATGCTTACAGGCAACCAAAGGGAGACAGACTGGCCTATGGATCTCAATACACTCATCTCACAATATGGTTATGCCGCGCTGGTGATCGGTAGCCTGGCGGAAGGTGAAACCGTGACTTTGCTGGGAGGCGTTGCGGCACATCAGGGGCTATTAAAGTTCCCGCTGGTGGTACTTTCTGTGGCGCTTGGCGGCATGATTGGCGACCAGGTGCTTTATCTGTGCGGGCGGCGGTTTGGCGGCAAGCTGTTACGCCGTTTCTCGAAACATCAGGATAAAATTGAGCGGGCGCAGAAACTTATCCAACGCCATCCGTATCTGTTTGTCATTGGTACGCGCTTTATGTATGGCTTTCGGGTGATTGGCCCGACGCTGATTGGTGCCAGCCAGCTGCCGCCGAAAATCTTTCTGCCGCTGAATATTCTCGGCGCATTTGCCTGGGCGTTGATTTTTACCACTATTGGTTACGCTGGTGGTCAGGTGATTGCGCCGTGGTTGCACAATCTCGACCAGCATTTGAAGCACTGGGTCTGGTTGATTCTGGTCGTGGTTCTGGTGGTGGGCGTGCGCTGGTGGCTGAAACGGCGCGGGAAGAAAAAGCCGGATCATCAGGCGTAAAACCATTGCCCTGGGTAAGGCGTTCGCGCCGCATCCGACATCCGGTGCACCATGCCTGATGCGACGCTTGTGCGTCTTATCATGCCTACCAAAATTTTACCCATTGAAATAACCACGCACCTCACTGCGCTATTCTGGGTTGAACTGCGGATTCGCCAACATAAAGCCGCCATCCACTATCAACGACTGCCCGGTGGTGTAATTTGCGCCCTCTGAGCACAGCCACGCTACCAGGCTGGCAATCTCATGCGTTGCGCCAAAACGCCGCAGAGGAATCGAAGGCTCCGCGTCGGGCTTCACGTCGCTGTCATCCATGCCATTCATTGGCGTGGCGATCGCACCAGGCGCGACTGCGTTCACCAAAATCTTATGCCTGACCAGCTCCAGCGCCATCGCTTTGGTTAACCCACCGAGCGCATGTTTAGCGGCTGTGTAGGCGCTGGCATCCGGCAGCGGCGTATGTTCATGTACCGACGTAATGTTGATGATGCGACCGCCCTGCCCTTGTTTCACCATCTGGCGGGCCGCAATTTGTGAGCATAAAAATGCACCATCGACATCAACGGTAAAAATCTTGCGCCACTCATCGAAAGCCATATCAAGAAACGGCGCTTTGGTCATTGCGCACGCATTATTCACCAGCACATCAATACGCCCCAGCCGTTGAATGAGTTTCTCCAGCGCCTGCGCACCTTCTGGCAGTTTACCGAGATCCAGCTGCACAATCTCCGCACGTACGCCGTGGCTAACTACCTCACGCGCAGTATCTTTTGCCCCTTCTTCATCTGAGTGCCAGGTAATACCAATATCAAACCCCTGCTGCGCCAGTAATAACGCGCACTCTTTGCCGATCCCCGAATCGGAGGCGGTAATAATCGCAACCTGTGCCATCGAGTTCTCCACTTAACGCTGAATAAACGTTAAGTATAGAAGGCGCATATCATCAGCGTTTGTAACCCCCGCCCAACGCACCAGTGAGTTGAATGGAAGCATCCAGCCACTGCCCTTGCAATAACAGGCCATTGGCCCGCTCACGCAGCGCGGGGATTCTGGCTTCGCTGACGCGGGAACCAGCAATGATGCCCGCGTTAAAGCGCGCCTGCGCAAGACCTACCACACGCAAGGCATCGCGCTCAATTTGCGCCTGATGCTGGTTTTTCTCCGCAAGTGTCTGAACCTGACTGGCTGCCCGCGCCACGTCATTCACCGCTTCAACCACCGCTTTGTTGTAGCTGGTGATAGACAAGTTGCTTTCGGCTTTTGCGATATCGAGATTGGCGTTAAGACGACCACTATCGAAAATAGGTAGCGTCAGGCCTGCCGTAACGCCCATTTGCTGCGCGGAATGACGGAACAGATCGCTTAAGTGCAACGCATCCTGTTGCAGGAAGGCCATCAGGTTGATGTCAGGATAAAATGCCGCTTTTGCCGCATCAATGGTGCTTAGCGATGACTCAACGTACCAGTGCGCCGCCTGCAAATCTGCCCGCCGGGCCAGTAAGGAGTACCCCAGTTCATCAGGAAGCTGGCTTGCCACTTTCGGCAACGCGACCGGTTTAAGCTTCAATGACTTTGTCTGGTGATTTGTAAGTGCGCTTAACCGTGCCTCAATAATTTTCATTTTCCCCGCGACATCGTTGAGCTGCTGCCGGGTTTTGCTGGCATTAATATCGGTTTCCACACCGTCAACTGAAGAAGTAATCCCGTTCTGATATAGCTGGCGATCGGTCGCGATAATGGTGTTCTGCTCTTTTTCTATTTGCTGCAAGACCGTGTTTAACGCCGCCTGGGTTTGCCACTCCCAGTACAGGCGGGCTACGCTGCCAGCCAGCAATTGGCGGGTTTGCTCGCGTTCCGCCGCCCGTGCTTTAACCGTACCCAGGCGGGCAGTAACCTCCGCCCGATTCTTTCCCCAGATATCGAGATGCCAGCCCGCCGTTAAGCCAAAAGTTCCGTTGGTGTACCACGGACCGGTCGTACCTGCGGCCGGATCGTTCAGAGCAAACGGCCCCATTAGCCCTTCTGCCGACATTTTTTGCCGCTCCATATCCGCCTAAAAGTCGATCTGCGGACCATCCTGAGTGGCAACTGCCTTCGCCTGGGCTTCAGCTAGCTGAATGCGCTGTTCAGCCACCTGCATATCCGGTGCGTTCTGTAGTGCATTGTTAATTAATGAAGTGAGCTGATTATCGTGATACTCCAGCCACCATTGGCTGTCTGGCCAACCATTTTTCAGCGCCGTGGGTAATGCGGTGTCAACTTGTGCAGCGGGCGTTTGCTGGCTTAACGCCTGGCGGGTTTCATGCATAGGCGCACACCCGGCCAGCATCAGTAACAGCGGAAAACAGGCGATGGCTGGATAAAAGGAATCACGATTCATGGGGGAATAATCAGGTAAGAAACGGTGCGCGGTGATTACCGTGTGTTGCGATATATTTTTTAGTTTCGCGTGGCAATACATCAGTAGCAATAAAACGACATACCCAGAAAAATATAGACTAAGTGATTGATATTCTCCGATTTATCTTAATCACTTATAAATGACAGCGGGTAATGACTCCAACTTATTGATAGTGTTTTATGTTCAGATAATGCCCGATGACTTTGTCATGCAGCTCCACCGATTTTGAGAACGACAGCGACTTCCGTCCCAGCCGTGCCAGGTGCTGCCTCAGATTCAGGTTATGCCGCTCAATTCGCTGCGTATATCGCTTGCTGATTACGTGCAGCTTTCCCTTCAGGCGGGATTCATACAG
>NZ_MECT01000568.1:0-18089 GCF_001722145.1 Shigella sp. FC1544 | reverse complement strand
CCACACTGGAGCGTCTTCTGAGCCTGCTGTCGGCCTTTGAGGTCGTGGTATGGATGACGGATGGCTGGCCGCTGTATGAATCACGCCTGAAGGGAAAGCTGCACGTTATCAGCAAGCGTTACACTCAGCGCATTGAGCGACATAATCTGAATCTGAGACAACATCTGGCAAGGCTGGGACGGAAGTCACTGTCGTTCTCAAAATCGGTGGAGCTGCATGACAAGGTCATCGGGCATTATCTGAACATAAAACACTATCAGTAAGTTGGAGTCATTACCCGCGACCCTTTGTTTATAAAAACCTGACAGAATTAAAGGTTATTTTTTTCCTTCAACCCATTTGCCATCAACATAAAATGCTGACCAGCCAGTCGCCTTTCCGTCTTTTTCCGAAGAGACATATTGCTGTTTGGTTTTACGGCTAAAGCGAACCATGGTCTTATTACCTTCCGGATCCTGCTGTGGCGCATCGGCCAGATAACGCAGTTTTTCCGGCAGACGGTCGCGGAAGCGATAAAGCTCTTCCACCAGTGGCGCACGCGTTTCACGCGATTTCGGGAAAGTGTTGGCAGCCAGGAAAACACCCGCAGCGCCGTCACGCAGCACGAAATAAGCATCTGATTTTTCGCACGGCAGCTCAGGTAATGGCACCGGATCTTCTTTCGGTGGTGCCACTTCGCCGTTACGTAAAATCTTACGTGTGTTTTTACACTCTTCGTTGGTGCAGGCCATGTATTTACCGAAACGCCCCATTTTCAGGTGCATTTCAGAGCCACATTTTTCACACTCAACGATCGGGCCGTCATAACCTTTAATGCGGAATTCGCCCTCTTCGATCTCGTAACCGTCGCAGGTTGGGTTATTACCACAGACATGCAACTTACGTTTCGGATCGATGAGATAGCTGTCCATCGCCGTGCCGCATTTCGGGCAACGACGTTTTGCGCGCAGCGCGTTGGTTTCAGCGTCTTCGCCTTCCAGTACGTTCAGCACTTCGTTTTCCGGCACCAGGTTAATGGTGGTTTTGCAACGCTCTTTCGGCGGCAGCGCATAACCAGAACAGCCAAGGAATACCCCGGTGCTCGCTGTGCGAATCCCCATTTTGCGACCACAAGTCGGGCAGTCAATGCTGGTCAGAACCATCTGGTTCGGGCGCATACCACCCTCTTCCGGATCTTTTTCAGCTTTATCTAACTGCTGGGTGAAATCCGAGAAGAAGTGATCCAGTACAGCTTTCCACTCTGCTTCGTGATTTGCCACCTGGTCGAGGCTGTTTTCCATCTGTGCGGTGAAGTCGTAGTTCATTAACTCGCGGAAATTTTCTTCAAGGCGATCGGTGACGATTTCGCCCATTTTTTCCGCATAGAAACGACGATTTTCTACTCGCACGTAGCCACGATCCTGAATGGTCGAAATGATCGACGCATAGGTAGATGGACGACCGATACCGCGTTTTTCCAGCTCTTTAACCAGCGATGCTTCACTGAAACGGGCTGGCGGCTTGGTAAAGTGCTGGGCTGGTGTAAGTTCAACGAGCGTCAGAGCATCGCCTTTATTAACTGCTGGTAAGATGCGATCTTCATCGCCTTTACGCAACGCAGGCATCACTTTTGTCCAGCCATCAAAACGCAAAATACGACCGCGTGCTTTCAGGCGGAAATCGCCCGCACCAACGGTCAGCGTCGTGGAGTCATATTTCGCTGGGGTCATCTGGCAGGCTACGAACTGACGCCAGATTAACTGGTACAGTTTCTGCGCATCTGCTTCCATATCCTTCAGCGATTCCGCCATCACATTGACGTCAGAAGGACGAATCGCTTCGTGCGCTTCCTGTGAGTTTTCTTTGCTGGCGTACTGATTCGGACTTTCCGGCAGATATTTCTTACCAAAATTATCGCTGATATAACCGCGAACCATATTTACCGCGTCCTGACTCAGGTTAGTGGAGTCGGTACGCATGTAAGTGATATAGCCTGCTTCATACAAACGCTGCGCCATCATCATGGTTTTTTTCACGCCAAATCCAAGACGGGTGCTGGCAGCTTGTTGCAGCGTAGAGGTAATAAAAGGAGCGCCAGGTTTACTGGTTGTCGGTTTGTCTTCACGTTCCAGCACGCTGTAGCGCGCTTTTTCCAGCAGACTTACCGCAGCCTGAGTTTGTTCTTTGTTGACCGGACGGAACGGTTTGTCGTTCTGATGAGTCACCTGTAACGCCAACGCTTCACCAGATGGCGTGGTCGTGCTGGCATCGACTTCCCAGAACTCTTCCGGCACGAACGCTTTAATTTCACGCTCACGCTCGACCACCAGGCGAACCGCCACCGACTGCACACGACCGGCAGACAGACCACGAGCGATCTTTTTCCATAGCAGCGGCGAAACCATATACCCCACCACGCGGTCCATAAAGCGACGCGCCTGCTGGGCATTAACACGATCAATATTCAGCTCACCCGGTTTGTTAAATGCCTGGCGGATCGCGTTTTTAGTAATTTCGTTAAACACCACTCGGCTATAGCGCGCATCATCACCCCCAATCACTTCCCGCAGGTGCCATGCAATGGCTTCCCCTTCGCGGTCAAGGTCGGTTGCGAGATAGATGTGGTCGGCTTTTTCAGCCAGTTGTTTCAGTTCAGAGACGACCTTCTCTTTACCAGGCAACACTTCATAGTGCGCCTCCCAATTGTGCCACGGGTCAACCCCCATACGGTTGACGAGAGCGCCACGTTCATCCTTTTTAGGCTTTTTAGCCGTCTTGGTGGAGGTAGAGTCGGCACTCTTTTTGGCAGCTGAGCCACTGGTCGGCAAATCGCGGATGTGACCGACGCTGGATTTCACCACGTAGTCACTACCCAGATACTTGTTGATCGTTTTGGCTTTTGCCGGGGACTCAACGATGACAAGAGCTTTACCCATATTCACCTTACCTAATTTGATTCTTCCAGGAATGCGTCGCACGTTGATAAACCTTCCACTGGCAACGAGTTACCGATATGGACTCGTTCTCTGCGGATATCAACCCCTTGTCGTGACTCTGTTCACGAAAATTCAGGTGACTGAGTTAACAGGTCTTGGCCTACAGGCGCTATAGCACGACGGAATTTTGGTCGAATGTCAAGCAAATCTATTGCCAGATTGACGAAAGCGTCACACTGTACCTGATAAAATCCGATACGCAACTTTATTAGCATGCAAAATCCAAAGTTGCCAGTAAGGCGCTCTTGCCACCAGCGTGGTATATTTGTCTGCAAGCCATGCCTGGCGTAGACTAATGTCCTTGTTTAAGGAGTAAATAATGAACAAAGAGACACAACCCATCGACCGCGAAACGCTGTTGAAAGAGGCCAACAAAATCATTCGTGAGCATGAGGATACGCTCGCAGGGATTGAAGCCACCGGCGTCACGCAGCGTAATGGCGTGCTGGTATTTACCGGCGACTACTTTTTAGATGAACAAGGATTGCCAACAGCCAAAAGCACCGCGGTGTTTAATATGTTCAAACACCTGGCCCATGTGCTTTCAGAAAAATATCATCTGGTTGATTAAAGCAAAACGCGAGGTCTTAGCCTCGCGTTTGTCTTTTACATCAATGGCTTTTGACCCCGCTGCCACCAGCGTAGCAACAATCGATCGGCGCTCTCTGCCGCGCTGCCGGTGAATCGGTCAATGAGTCGTTTACGCTGCATATAGCGTACATTAACCACTTCACGGCCTTCCATCAGGCTAAGAATAACTTCATCACTGGTGTTGATTTCATCAACCAGGCCTTTCTCTACCGCCTGTTGTCCGTACCAGTGTTCACCTGTTGCCACCTGTTCAATATCCAGAGACGGACGCATACGCTTCACAAAATCTTTAAACAACTGATGCGTTTCGTTCAACTCTTCGCGGAATTTCTCCCGCCCTTCTTCGGTATTTTCACCCAGCAACGTCAGAGTACGCTTATACTGCCCGGCAGTGTGCAGTTCGATATCAATATATTTGCTTTTCAGGAAGCGGTTAAAGTTGGGCATTTGCGCCACCACCCCAATGGAACCCACAATAGCAAACGGTGCGGAAACAATTTTGTCCGCCACACAGGCCATCATGTAACCGCCGCTGGCAGCGACTTTGTCTACCGTAACAGTTAAAGGAATGTTTTTATCACGCAGACGCTGCAGCTGCGAAGCCGCCAACCCGTAACCATGCACCATGCCACCAGGGCTTT
Organism: Shigella sp. FC1544; assembly: GCF_001722145.1. Classification (NCBI taxonomy): domain Bacteria; kingdom Pseudomonadati; phylum Pseudomonadota; class Gammaproteobacteria; order Enterobacterales; family Enterobacteriaceae; genus Shigella; species Shigella sp. FC1544. Next base: position 13,882 of record NZ_MECT01000568.1, on the reverse strand, counting down.
CCAGACGGAGCACAACCTGATCCTGCGGTTTGAATGCTGCGAGTACCGCCGTTATCTCTTCACGTAGCGAGTTCACTTCATGGGCGTCCATGCTGCCTTTAAAATCCAGCACCCAGACGCGAGGTTTACTGTCAGTTGCCACCTCGCCCAGTTTGGCTTTCGCTTTTGCTGCTTTCGCTTCTTGCTTGTGCTTTTTCTTCTGCGCTTTGTGCCACTGTTTTTGCTGATGTGAGCCCATCAGCGCCGCGGCCAGTTCTTCTTTCATCTCCTTATACTGTTCGCTGAGATTGTTGACCCGTAACTCGCCACGCTGGCGTTTATTACGTTGAGCAACATTGACAATAATGGCGGCAATCGCCGCAATCGCTAGCACAACGGTAACGATTTTCGCCAAAAACAAACCATATTCAGACAACAATTCCACGAGTCCCCACCTTGGTTAAACAACGCTTTGGCTCACAGTTTACAACAGGCATGTTAAGCCGTCTCGCAGAGATGTTATTGCAGCGAAAGTATGACAAAGTATCCATTTTGCGGTGTTATCGCCCCAGGCTGATTGAAATGCCCTTCTGTTTCAGGCATAAAGCCCCAAAGTCATAAAGTACACTGGCAGCGCGACAGACAACGTCGTTGAGGAGTAGCCATGCATTACCAGCCAAAACAAGATTTACTCAATGATCGCATTATCCTGGTGACGGGAGCCAGCGATGGGATTGGTCGTGAAGCCGCGATGACGTATGCACGCTATGGTGCGACAGTGATTCTGTTGGGCCGTAATGAAGAAAAATTACGTCAGGTAGCCAGCCACATAAACGAAGAAACTGGGCGTCAGCCACAGTGGTTTATTCTCGATTTGCTGACCTGCACGTCCGAAAATTGCCAACAACTGGCACAGCGCATTGTCGTTAATTATCCGCGTCTGGATGGTGTTTTGCATAATGCCGGATTGCTCGGCGATATTTGCCCAATGAGCGAACAAAATCCGCAGGTCTGGCAGGACGTCATGCAGGTCAACGTTAATGCCACCTTTATGCTCACCCAGGCACTGCTTCCTTTATTACTCAAATCGGACGCCGGTTCACTGGTCTTTACTTCATCAAGCGTTGGACGTCAGGGACGAGCTAACTGGGGTGCATATGCAGCGTCGAAATTTGCCACCGAAGGGATGATGCAGGTACTGGCCGATGAATATCAGCAGCGCCTGCGCGTCAACTGCATTAACCCAGGCGGTACTCGCACCGCAATGCGCGCAAGCGCCTTCCCGACCGAAGAGCCACAGAAACTTAAAACACCCGCTGATATCATGCCGCTCTACCTCTGGCTGATGGGCGATGACAGCCGCCGTAAAACCGGCATGACCTTTGACGCCCAACCGGGCCGTAAACCAGGAATTTCCCAATGAGTGATGAACGCTACCAACAGCGTCAGCAGCGAGTGAAAGAAAAAGTAGATGCTCGTGTGGCCCAGGCCCCAGGATGAACGCGGTATTATCATCGTCTTTACCGGCAATGGAAAAGGCAAAACCACCGCGGCATTTGGTACGGCAACACGCGCAGTTGGTCACGGAAAAAAAGTGGGCGTCGTGCAGTTTATTAAAGGCACCTGGCCTAATGGCGAACGCAATCTGCTGGAACCACATGGCGTTGAGTTTCAGGTGATGGCAACGGGCTTTACCTGGGATACACAAAACCGCGAGTCTGATACCGCCGCCTGCCGCGAAGTCTGGCAACATGCAAAGCGGATGCTTGCTGATTCCTCACTGGATATGGTTTTGCTTGATGAACTGACGTATATGGTGGCGTATGACTATTTGCCACTGGAAGAAGTGGTGCAGGCGTTAAATGAACGTCCACATCAACAGACGGTGATTATCACGGGTCGAGGCTGTCATCGGGATATTCTTGAACTGGCGGATACGGTAAGTGAGCTGCGCCCCATCAAACATGCGTTTGATGCCGGTGTTAAGGCGCAAATAGGGATTGATTATTAATCTGTAAAAATGCCGGATATGACGTCCGGCATACTTTGATTAACCGTTATTACGCCCGCCAGAACGACGACCGCCGCTCACCTGACTGTGACGTTTCACCGCACGACGAATCTGATTAGCCTTCATGCGACGACGGTCTTTTTCTACAGCGACTTTAGAGCTGGTTTCTGGCGGAAGCTCCACCAGTTCGCGCAGATAGTTAGTCTGGGCGAGGTCCAGCTCCGTCCAGCCACCGCGTGGCAGACCTTTTGGCAGTGGGATATCACCGTAACGAACACGGATCAGGCGGCTCACCTGCACACCAACCGCTTCCCACAGACGACGAACTTCACGGTTACGGCCTTCGGTCAGAGTCACGTTGTACCACTGGTTGATCCCTTCGCCGCCGCTGAACTTGATGGTTTTAAAAGCTGCCGGACCATCTTCCAGTTGCACGCCACGACTCAAATCACGCAGTTTCGCGTCGTCAACCTGACCAAATACACGCACGGCGTATTCACGTTCAACTTCACGGCTTGGATGCATTAAACGGTTTGCCAGTTCACCATCGGTGGTGAACAGCAGCAGACCACAGGTGTTAACGTCCAGACGACCTACGGCAATCCAGCGTGCGCCACGCAGCTTTGGCAGACGGTCAAACACCGTCGGACGCCCTTCCGGATCGTTACGGGTACACAACTCACCTTCCGGTTTGTAATAGGCCAGAACGCGACAAATTTGTTCAGCGGACTCACGTACCGAAATCAGATGACCATCGATACGAATTTTCAGCCCAGGGGTAACTTCAACGCGATCGCCGAGTTTAGCAATTTTGCCATCAACACTCACACGACCGGCTTCAATAATAGATTCGATTTCACGGCGGGAGCCGTGGCCAGCGCGGGCCAGCACTTTCTGTAATTTTTCGCTCATAGAGCTTCCTTTTGGTGTCGCCTTCCCAGGCGTCTGATATGCTTTTGTGCAACAGTGAGTCAGAACTTACATCTGACTCACTGATAGTAAAGTCTGTTTGAACTCTTCAGGCCTTAAGTAAACGACTCGACGTTTATCGGCCTGGCTTTGAGGCGCAACATACTACACTATCTTTATGGTTAAAGCTTGTTTCGATTAACATCAGCTTAATTACCAGCCACCACCGCCTCCGCCACCCGCGCCGCCGCCAGCACCACCACCGGAATAACTTCGCCCCAACAAACTGGTATTGGCCCCGCAACTTAGGTGCGTCTGTAATGAGAATAAAACGCCGTTACGGGCAATCTCTGGAGCGCGAATCGCCGAAGAAAGCGAAGGGGCAATGCGTAACGCCCATTCCCTCCCCAAATTTGCCGATATAGCCCAACCTAGCAACGCGTAATCCAGTTTCCGTGTTTCCCCTTTCCGCCGACGTCCACTGTGTGTTGCTGCCTCTTTACGCGCAAGATAGTTAACGATAGCTTCACCGCGGGCATAACGTTGCTGCCCAGTTTGGGTAAACTTTGGCAGAAAAATATACCCCATGCCAGTGAGATAACCGGTCAGGCAAACAGCGCTAAAATAACCCGCTGGCATATACCAGTAAAAGAATACATCTCCGATATTGATATAGAGAGAATAGAAGGCCACGCCTGAACAAATCAGTGGTAAAAACAAAGTGATGATTGCACGATTAACGCAAGGCTTGTCATCATCGCGGGCAAACAAAAGCTCAAGGGAACAAAATAAAAAAGGAATAATCCAGCAGATCATAATAAACATATCGCCTACCAGACTCATTCCTGCCCAACCTACGGGACTCAGGTTACCGTAGAGAATGATCGCCAATATTGCCAGTCCACCCCATTGCAAAAACGTATCAGGCCGGTAAAACAAAGACTTTTTACGCGGCAGATAAAATTTCTGCATCCGTAAAAATGCCCTGCGTAAGACTCTGTTGCGTCTCCCCGTAAGAACGACCTTATCGCCTTTACGAAATAACGCTTCCAGTAATAACTGCTCTGCGGGCAGTAATACCTCATTATTTCTGGTCGCGCCTTCATTAACACAAATCAGGATTTGCTGGTTCTTATCATACTGATCTTCCAGATGAATTTTTCCCTTCACGATCAGATTTACGATATCGGCACAGAAACCTTTATCGTCGTAAACCAGCTTCGCATCGAGACGTAACATGCCGGGCGTGTAATCTGGCGGAATGACATCGGTTTCAATCACATCTACCGGCGTAAATTGCGGCCTGCGCTTCCAGAGATATAACCATCCACAAACCAGGAATAGACACGGAAACCAAATTAACAACGATGACGTGGAGGGTAAAAGAAGATGGCTGAAAATATTCGTCGTTTGTGGAGCCGGGGCATTGCTAAGTAACGCGTGAGGCCAGCGGTAGAGTACCGTGAAATCTTCACGATAAAACGGATCGCGGGATTCAATTCTTCCGTCCTCAAGGATGCGGCCATTTCGATATGTGTCGCCCTCTTCTCCAGTAAAGAGATCGATTTCGCTAAATGGATTACCCGCGATATCAGGGTACTTGAGTGAAAATCGGGTCTTATAGATTTCAAACGGCCAGTGGTTACCAGTCACGTTCCAGATTAACAGATCTGAATCTCCCTCACGCAGGAAAGCATTTTTAACCTGATAATGAATTTGATAATGATAGTCGCCTTGAGGCAAGAAACGTTGTTTATCGCCCACGACAATACTCATTAACCCGATATGCCAGTCAAGATGCCAGGGTTCAGGAATACCATCACGAGTGACGCCAACAATATGATAGTTCAGCAGTGCAGCGTCCCCATCAGGCTGCATCCAGAGTCGTGGTAAATCACGATAAAATCCGTGCTTAATCTGCTGATTTCGCGCCTGAAAATGAATATTTTCTTTGATGTCGAGCACCCCATCCGGTTGCAGAGTGGCTTCAACATCAAAGAGCGAGATCCCTTCTTCATAAGAAGGGATCTCCGGGTTTTCTGCATAACTTAGAGATGATACAAACAGCCCTGCTATCAACAGCAAAATGCAGCGAAACTTCCCTGCCATAGTCTTCCATCCGTGGAACGCAATTTGTTATAAGAAAGGCTTCACATCACCCACGCCTTCACGCACCACGACCGGCGTATCATCGGTAAGATCAATGACCGTTGTCGGTTTCTGTCCGAGATAGCCGCCGTGGATAATCAAATCCACCTGTTTTTCCAGACGGTCTTTAATTTCTTCTGGATCGGATTCGGTAAATTCGCTGCCTGGCAGCATTAGCGAAGTGGAAAGCATCGGTTCGCCCAGTGCTTCAAGCAACGCCTGCGCAATCGGGTTAGAAGGCACACGCATACCGATGGTTTTGCGTTTTTCCTGCAACAGACGGCGTGGCACCTCCTTCGTCCCCTTCAGGATGAAGGTATAGTTGCCCGGCGTGTTGTTTTTCATTAAACGAAACGCAACGTTATCCACGAATGAATAGGTCGAAAGTTCAGAAAGATCGCGACACATCAGGGTAAAGTTGTGACCGTCCGGCAGCTGGCGAATACGACAAATACGCTCCATCGCGTTTTTATCTTCAATTTTACAGCCGAGCGCATAGCCGGAATCAGTTGGATAAACAATCACCCCGCCTTTACGCACGATCTCCACCGCCTGGTTGATCAGACGTTGCTGCGGGTTATCAGGATGAATATAAAAAAACTGGCTCATAATTCCCTCTCTGTGGTGTTCTGCGGCTGTTCCCATAGCTGCCAGACGCCTTCAACGCCTGCGGGCAGCCAGAGTTTACGACCCAGTTCGATCCACGGGCATGGCTGATGAAAATCAGATCCTTGTGATGCCCATAAATGATGCTGACGCGCAAGTGTCGTCAACTGGGTGCGTTCATTGGGCGATTGCTGGCACTGCGCGACTTCCATCGCGTCGCCGTGGTGTTCGGCAAAATGCGCAACCAATCTTTTCAGCCATTTAGCACTAAGATTGTACCGCCCAGGATGAGCTAGCACCGCCTTACCGCCAGAATGATGAATGACATCAATAGCTTGTTCTATTGTACACCACTGTGGCGGAACGTATCCGGTTTTCCCGCGCGCCAGATACTTTTTAAAGACATCTGCCATTGAACTGGCTTTGCCGCACTCAACAAGGAAACGCGCAAAATGACCGCGCGTCACTGCGCCGCCCTGCGCCAGTCGTTGTGCGCCTTCCAGCGCCCCAGGTATTTGCGCTTTTTCAAGTCTTTCGGCAATTTGCTGCGCCCGCTGATTGCGCCGTTCTGTCTGCTGCGCGAGGAACTCACACATTAGCGGATGAGTAATATCAATATTCAGCCCGACAATATGAATTTCATGATTTTCCCAGACCGTGGAAATTTCCACGCCGGGAATAAGATTCAGCGCCAGTCCCGAACGTGAAATTTCCTCTCTTGCTGGCGCGATTGCAGCTGTGGTGTCATGGTCGGTGATCGCCAGGGTGCCGACGCGCATCTCGACTGCACGGTGCACCAATGCTTCTGGCGTCAGGCAGCCATCGGAAGCTATGGTATGGCTGTGCAGGTCGTAAATCACTGCGTAATTCGTGTCGCTCAAGGCGCACTCCCGTTCTGGATAATGTTTTTTGCGCCGACATCATAACGGTTCTGGCAAATATTCTGAAATCAGCTGTTGACAATTAATCATCGAACTAGTTAACTAGTACGCTAGTTCACGTAAAAAGGGTATCGACAATGAAAGCAATTTTCGTACTGAAAGCTTGGTGGCGCACTTCCTGAAACGGGCAGTGTATTCACCATGCGTAAAGCAATCAGATACCCAGCCCGCCTAATGAGCGGGCTTTTTTTTGAACAAAATTAGAGAATAACAATGCAAACACAAAAACCGACTCTCGAACTGCTAACCTGCGAAGGCGCTTATCGCGACAACCCGACTGCGCTTTTTCACCAGTTGTGTGGGGATCGTCCGGCAACGCTGCTGCTGGAATCCGCAGATATCGACAGCAAAGATGATTTAAAAAGCCTGCTACTGGTAGACAGTGCGCTGCGCATTACAGCATTAGGTGACACTGTCACAATTCAGGCACTTTCCGGCAACGGCGAAGCCCTGCTGACACTACTGGATAACGCCCTGCCTGCGGGTGTGGAAAATGAACAATCACCAAACTGCCGTGTGCTGCGCTTCCCCCCTGTCAGTCCACTGCTGGATGAAGACGCTCGCTTATGCTCCCTTTCGGTTTTTGACGCTTTCCGTTTATTGCAGAATCTGTTGAATGTACCGAAGGAAGAACGAGAAGCAATGTTCTTCGGCGGCCTGTTCTCTTATGACCTTGTGGCGGGATTTGAAGATTTACCGCAACTGTCAGCGGAAAATAACTGCCCTGATTTCTGTTTTTATCTCGCTGAAACGCTGATGGTGATTGACCATCAGAAAAAAAAACACCCGCATTCAGGCCAGCCTGTTTGCTCCGAATGAAGAAGAAAAACAACGTCTCACTGCTCGCCTGAACGATCTTCGCCAGCAGCTGACCGAAGCCGCGCCGCCGCTGCCGGTGGTTTCCATGCCGCATATGCGTTGTGAATGTAACCAGAGCGATGAAGAGTTCGGTGGCGTGGTGCGTTTGTTGCAAAAAGCGATTCGCACCGGAGAAATTTTCCAGGTGGTGCCGTCTCGCCGTTTCTCTCTGCCCTGCCCGTCACCGCTGGCGGCCTATTACGTGCTGAAAAAGAGTAATCCCAGCCCGTACATGTTTTTTATGCAGGATAATGATTTCACCCTGTTTGGCGCGTCGCCGGAAAGTTCGCTCAAGTATGACGCCACCAGCCGCCAGATTGAGATCTACCCGATTGCCGGAACACGCCCGCGCGGTCGTCGCGCCGATGGTTCACTGGACAGAGACCTCGACAGCCGCATCGAACTGGAAATGCGTACCGATCATAAAGAGCTTTCTGAACATCTGATGCTGGTGGATCTCGCCCGTAATGATCTGGCACGCATTTGCACCCCCGGCAGCCGCTACGTCGCCAATCTTACCAAAGTTGACCGTTACTCTTACGTGATGTACCAGGTCTCCCGCGTGGTCGGTGAGCTGCGCCACGATCTCGACGCCCTGCACGCTTACCGCGCCTGTATGAATATGGGGACGTTAAGCGGTGCGCCGAAAGTACGCGCCATGCAGTTAATTGCCGAGGCGGAAGGTCGTCGCCGCGGCAGCTACGGCGGCGCGGTAGGTTATTTCACCGCGCATGGCGATCTCGACACCTGCATTGTGATCCGCTCGGCGCTGGTGGAAAACGGTATCGCCACCGTGCAAGCCGGTGCTGGCATAGTCCTTGATTCTGTTCCGCAGTCGGAAGCCGACGAAACCCGTAATAAAGCCCGCGCTGTACTGCGCGCTATTGCCACCGCGCATCATGCACAGGAGACTTTCTGATGGCTGACATTCTGCTGCTCGATAATATCGACTCTTTTACGTACAACCTGGCAGATCAGTTGCGCAGCAATGGGCATAATGTGGTGATTTACCGCAACCATATTCCGGCGCAGACCTTAATTGAACGCCTGGCGACGATGAGCAATCCGGTGCTGATGCTTTCTCCTGGCCCCGGTGTGCCGAGCGAAGCCGGTTGTATGCCGGAACTCCTCACCCGCTTGCGTGGCAAGCTGCCCATTATTGGCATTTGCCTCGGACATCAGGCGATTGTCGAAGCTTACGGGGGCTATGTCGGTCAGGCGGGCGAAATTCTCCACGGTAAAGCCTCCAGCATTGAACACGACGGTCAGGCGATGTTTGCCGGATTAACAAACCCGCTGCCAGTGGCGCGTTATCACTCGCTGGTTGGCAGTAACATTCCGGCCGGTTTAACCATCAACGCCCATTTTAATGGCATGGTGATGGCAGTACGTCACGATGCGGATCGCGTTTGTGGATTCCAGTTCCATCCGGAATCCATTCTTACTACCCAGGGCGCTCGCCTGCTGGAACAAACGCTGGCCTGGGCGCAGCGGAAACTAGAGCCAACCAACACGCTGCAACCGATTCTGGAAAAACTGTATCAGGCGCAGACGCTTAGCCAGCAAGAAAGCCACCAGCTGTTTTCAGCAGTGGTACGTGGCGAACTGAAACCGGAACAACTGGCGGCGGCGCTGGTGAGCATGAAAATTCGCGGCGAGCACCCGAACGAGATCGCCGGAGCAGCAACCGCGTTACTGGAAAACGCCGCGCCGTTCCCGCGCCCGGATTATCTGTTTGCCGATATCGTCGGCACCGGTGGTGACGGCAGTAACAGCATCAATATTTCCACCGCCAGTGCGTTTGTCGCCGCGGCCTGTGGGCTGAAAGTGGCGAAACACGGCAACCGTAGCGTCTCCAGTAAATCTGGTTCGTCCGATCTGCTGGCGGCGTTCGGTATTAATCTTGATATGAATGCCGATAAATCGCGCCAAGCGCTGGATGAGTTAGGCGTATGTTTCCTCTTTGCGCCGAAATATCACACCGGATTTCGCCATGCGATGCCGGTTCGCCAGCAACTGAAAACCCGCACTCTGTTCAACGTGCTGGGACCATTGATTAACCCGGCGCATCCGCCGCTGGCGTTAATTGGTGTTTATAGTCCGGAACTGGTGCTGCCGATTGCCGAAACCTTGCGCGTGCTGGGGTATCAACGCGCGGCGGTAGTGCACAGCGGCGGTATGGATGAAGTTTCATTACACGCGCCGACAATCGTTGCCGAACTGCATGACGGTGAAATTAAGAGCTATCAGCTAACTGCAGAAGATTTTGGCCTGACACCCTACCACCAGGAGCAACTGGCAGGCGGAACACCGGAAGAAAACCGTGACATTTTAACACGCTTGTTACAAGGTAAAGGCGACGCCGCTCACGAAGCAGCCGTCGCGGCGAATGTCGCCATGTTAATGCGCCTGCATGGCCATGAAGATCTGCAAGCCAATGCGCAAACCGTTCTTGAGGTACTGCGCAGTGGTTCCGCTTACGACAGAGTTACCGCACTGGCGGCACGAGGGTAAATGATGCAAACCGTTTTAGCGAAAATCGTCGCAGACAAGGCGATTTGGGTAGAAACCCGCAAACAGCAGCAACCGCTGGCCAGTTTTCAGAATGAGGTTCAGCCGAGCACGCGACATTTTTATGATGCGCTACAGGGTGCACGCACGGCGTTTATTCTGGAGTGCAAGAAAGCGTCGCCGTCAAAAGGCGTGATCCGTGATGATTTCGATCCGGCACGCATTGCCGCCATTTATAAACATTACGCTTCGGCAATTTCGGTGCTGACTGATGAGAAATATTTTCAGGGGAGCTTTGATTTCCTCCCCATCGTCAGCCAAATCGCCCCGCAGCCGATTTTATGTAAAGACTTCATTATCGACCCTTACCAGATCTATCTGGCGCGCTATTACCAGGCCGATGCCTGCTTATTAATGCTTTCAGTACTGGATGACGACCAATATCGCCAGCTTGCAGCCGTCGCTCACAGTCTGGAGATGGGGGGGCTGACCGAAGTCAGTAATGAAGAGGAACTGGAGCGCGCCATTGCATTAGGGGCAAAGGTCGTTGGCATCAACAACCGCGATCTACGTGATTTGTCGATTGATCTCAACCGTACCCGCGAGCTTGCGCCGAAACTGGGGCACAACGTAACGGTAATCAGCGAATCCGGCATCAATACTTACGCTCAGGTGCGCGAGTTAAGCCACTTCGCTAACGGTTTTCTGATTGGTTCGGCGTTGATGGCCCATGACGATTTGCACGCCGCCGTGCGCCGGGTGTTGCTGGGTGAGAATAAAGTATGTGGCCTGACGCGTGGGCAAGATGCTAAAGCAGCTTATGACGCGGGCGCGATTTACGGTGGGTTGATTTTTGTCGCGACATCACCGCGTTGCGTCAACGTTGAACAGGCGCAGGAAGTGATGGCTGCGGCACCGTTGCAGTATGTTGGCGTGTTCCGCAATCACGATATTGCCGATGTGGTGGACAAAGCTAAGGTGTTATCGCTGGCGGCAGTGCAACTGCATGGTAATGAAGATCAGCTGTATATCGATACGCTGCGTGAAGCTCTGCCAGCACATGTTGCCATCTGGAAAGCATTAAGCGTCGGTGAAACCCTGCCCGCCCGCGAGTTTCAGCACGTTGATAAATATGTTTTAGACAACGGCCAGGGTGGAAGCGGGCAATGTTTTGACTGGTCACTATTAAATGGTCAATCGCTTGGCAACGTTCTGCTGGCGGGGGGCTTAGGCGCAGATAACTGCGTGGAAGCGGCACAAACCGGCTGCGCCGGACTTGATTTTAATTCTGCTGTAGAGTCGCAACCGGGCATCAAAGACGCACGTCTTTTGGCCTCGGTTTTCCAGACGCTGCGCGCATATTAAGGAAAGGAACAATGACAACATTACTTAACCCCTATTTTGGTGAGTTTGGCGGCATGTACGTGCCACAAATCCTGATGCCTGCTCTGCGCCAGCTGGAAGAAGCTTTTGTCAGCGCGCAAAAAGATCCTGAATTTCAGGCTCAGTTCAACGACCTGCTGAAAAACTATGCCGGGCGTCCAACCGCGCTGACCAAATGCCAGAACATTACGGCTGGGACGAACACCACGCTGTATCTGAAGCGCGAAGATTTGCTGCACGGCGGCGCGCATAAAACTAACCAGGTGCTCGGTCAGGCTTTACTGGCGAAGCGGATGGGTAAAACCGAAATCATCGCCGAAACCGGTGCCGGTCAGCATGGCGTGGCGTCGGCCCTTGCCAGCGCCCTGCTCGGCCTGAAATGCCGTATTTATATGGGTGCCAAAGACGTTGAACGCCAGTCGCCTAACGTTTTTCGTATGCGATTAATGGGTGCGGAAGTGATCCCGGTACATAGCGGTTCCGCGACGCTGAAAGATGCCTGTAACGAGGCGCTGCGCGACTGGTCCGGCAGTTATGAAACCGCGCACTATATGCTGGGCACCGCAGCTGGCCCACATCCTTATCCGACCATTGTGTGTGAGTTTCAGCGGATGATTGGCGAAGAAACGAAAGCGCAGATTCTGGAAAGAGAAGGTCGCCTGCCGGATGCCGTTATCGCCTGTGTTGGCGGCGGTTCGAATGCCATCGGCATGTTTGCAGATTTCATCAACGAAACCAACGTCGGCCTGATTGGTGTGGAGCCGGGTGGTCACGGTATCGAAACTGGCGAGCACGGCGCACCGCTAAAACATGGTCGCGTGGGCATTTATTTCGGTATGAAAGCGCCGATGACGCAAACCGAAGACGGGCAGATTGAAGAATCTTACTCCATCTCCGCCGGACTGGATTTCCCGTCTGTCGGCCCACAACACGCGTATCTTAACAGCACTGGACGCGCTGATTACGTGTCTATTACCGATGATGAAGCCCTTGAAGCCTTCAAAACGCTGTGCCTGCACGAAGGGATTATCCCGGCGCTGGAGTCTTCCCACGCCCTGGCCCATGCGCTGAAAATGATGCGCGAAACCCCGGAAAAAGAGCAGCTACTGGTGGTTAACCTTTCCGGTCGCGGCGATAAAGACATCTTCACCGTTCACGATATTTTGAAATCACGAGGGGAAATCTGATGGAACGCTACGAATCTCTGTTTGCCCAGTTGAAGGAGCGCAAAGAAGGCGCATTCGTTCCTTTCGTCACGCTCGGGGATCCGGGCATTGAGCAGTCATTGAAAATTATCGATACGCTAATTGAAGCCGGTGCTGACGCGCTGGAGTTAGGTATCCCCTTCTCCGACCCACTGGCGGATGGCCCGACCATTCAAAACGCCACTCTGCGCGCCTTTGCGGCAGGTGTGACTCCGGCACAATGTTTTGAAATGCTGGCACTGATTCGCCAGAAACACCCGACCATTCCCATTGGCCTGTTGATGTATGCCAATCTGGTGTTTAACAAAGGCATTGATGAGTTTTATGCCCAGAGCGAGAAAGTCGGCGTCGATTCGGTGCTGGTTGCCGATGTGCCAGTTGAAGAGTCCGCGCCCTTCCGCCAGGCCGCGTTGCGCCATAATGTCGCACCTATCTTCATCTGCCCGCCAAATGCCGATGACGACCTGCTGCGCCAGATAGCCTCTTACGGTCGTGGTTACACCTATTTGCTGTCACGAGCGGGCGTGACCGGCGCAGAAAACCGCGCCGCGTTACCCCTCAATCATCTGGTTGCGAAGCTGAAAGAGTACAACGCTGCACCTCCATTGCAGGGGTTTGGTATTTCCGCCCCGGATCAGGTAAAAGCAGCGATTGATGCAGGAGCTGCGGGCGCGATTTCTGGTTCGGCCATTGTTAAAATCATCGAGCAACATATTAATGAGCCAGAGAAAATGCTGGCGGCACTGAAAGTTTTTGTACAACCGATGAAAGCGGCGACGCGCAGTTAATCCCACAGCCGCCAGTTCCGTTGGCGGCATTTTAACTTTCTTTAATGAAGCCGGAAAAATCCTAAATTCATTTAATATTTATCTTTTTACCGCTTCGCTTACCCCTGTCGAACGTCAACTTACGTCATTTTTCCGCCCAACAGTAATATAATCAAACAAATTAATCCCGCAACATAACACCAGTAAAATCAATAATTTTCTCTAAGTCACTTATTCCTCAGATAATTGGGTAATGACTCCAACTTACTGATAGTGTTTTATGTTCAGATAATGCCCGATGACCTTGTCATGCAGCTCCACCGATTTTGAGAACGACAGTGACTTCCGTCCCAGCCTTGCCAGATGTTGTCTCAGATTCAGATTATGTCGCTCAATGCGCTGAGTGTAACGCTTGCTGATAACGTGCAGCTTTCCCTTCAGGCGTGATTCATACAGCGGCCAGCCATCCGTCATCCATACCACGACCTCAAAGGCCGACAGCAGGCTCAGAAGACGCTCCAGTGTGGCCAGAGTGCGTTCACCGAAGACGTGCGCCACAACCGT
>NZ_MECT01000567.1:0-18517 GCF_001722145.1 Shigella sp. FC1544 | reverse complement strand
AGTTGCCATGTTTTACGGCAGTGAGAGCAGAGATAGCGCTGATGTCCGGCAGTGCTTTTGCCGTTACGCACCACCCCGTCAGTAGCTGAACAGGAGGGACAGCTGATAGAAACAGAAGCCACTGGAGCACCTCAAAAACACCATCATACACTAAATCAGTAAGTTGGCAGCATCACCCCCATGCACCAAAACGTTTATAGGGCTGAAATAGTATACTTTGACCTTCTTCTTCGCGTACGCCCCAGGAGCTCTTATCATTTCGACTGTACAAGTATTCAACGTTTGAATAAAAACCTGCGTTCCAGTCAGAGTTAAAGTACGTCAACGTAGGGCGAAAACTGTTGTCAACAGTTACAGTATGCAAGCCTGTGACATAAGGGCTATCTATATTACCGTCGGTATACATCAGGTCGTATACCAGACTGAAGTCGAAACCGTTACCAATAGTGAACGTTTTGTTTAGTGATATATAGTTTTGCAGACTTGTTTCATTTTCGTGATAGCCTTTTTCTTCTTGTCGGCGATCGATAGACTTAAGGCCATAGATTGCTGCAAATTGCCAATTAGGTTGGCTGAAATAGGCCTGGAAAATCTCGTGTGTTTTAGTATATTCCTTTACTGTTTTACCTAAATAGTTATCAGTGCTTTTGGTCTCATATTCAAATGTAGTACCAACATGTCCATTAAAGCCCGCTTGTTCTTCTGACCAGTCAGTGTCGGAGGTAAAGCCGCGATCGTTTGCCGCAAAGGCTCCTGTTGAGCCTAAAATGACTGTTGCAATTGAAGCCGATAAGACATTCTTTTTTATTAAAACCATAAATGAGTTCCTTCCAAAATATCAATTTAAGATATGATTTCTGTTATTCCATATAGTCGCACCTCATGTACTCCTAAACACTCTGCGGCAATAAAATATTTTTTTCTCAACAAATTACTGCAAATGGGATATACATCACTATTTGCAGTTATTCATCATTAAAATCTTATTTGACAGTTGATTGGCCTTGATTTGTGTTGATAATGGCGTGAATGCTTATGTAGTCGTACATCATATACTACTTAAAGATGTTATTCATGAGGTAAATATAATGAAGCTTTCAAATATCGTCACAGTTATAATTCTTGCAAATTCCAGTACGCTAACACCCCAGGCGATGGCAGAAAAATTAATTCCTGAAACTGATGCTGAGTTGTTAGTTTGGTCTGATGCCACAAGCGTGGAATATATGAAATATGCAGCAAAGGAATTCAATAAAGATTTTGGCTACAAGGTAAAGTTTACATTTCGCAATATAGCGCCAATGGATGCAGCATCAAGAATTATGCAGGATGGGGGTACGACTCGTGTAGCTGATGTAGCTGAAATTGAACATGATACCCTGGGGCGGTTAGTCGTTGCTGGCGGGGTTATGGAAAACATGGTCTCAGCTGAGCGGATTAAAAAAACATTTATTCCAGGCGCAGTATCGGCAGCTACATATAATAACATCAGCTATGGTTTTCCTGTAAGTTTCGCAACGCTGGCGCTTTTCTATAATAAGGATTTGTTAAACACCGCACCAAAAACATTCGAAGAAATCAATACTTTCAGTAAAAGTTTAATAATTCATCCGAGCATAAATATGCTCTGCTATGGGATGTACAAAATTATTATGTTTCACGTATGTTTATTACCTTGTATGGTGCCAACGAATTCGGTAAAACCGGTAACGATCCTAAAGCTCTAGGCATTGCTTCATCTGAAGCGAAGAAAGGGCTAGAGACGATGAAACGCTTAAAGAAAGCGAATCCCTCTAATCCTCTTGATATGGGTAATCCACAAGTTCTAAGAGGTCTGTTTAATGAAGGTAAAGTTGCTGCTGTAATCGACGGACCTTGGTCCATACAAGGTTACATTGACAGCGGAATCAATTTTGGCGTGACACGCATCCCAACATTAGATGGTCATCAGCCTCGCACATTTTCAACAGTACGGCTGGCCGTTGTAAGCTCATTTACCGCATATCCTCATGCCGCTGAATTATTCGCTGACTACCTGACAACGGATAAGATGTTGATGAAGCGTTATGAAATGACGAATCTCATCCCACCAATCGATTCACTTATGAACAAAATTAGCCAGACAGGTAGTGAAGCTATAAAAGCAATTATTGCTCAAGCTAATTATTCTGACGCAATGCCATCAATACCGGAAATGTCTTATCTATGGTCTCCAATGACTAATGCTATTTTGGCTACCTGGGTTGAGAATAAAACACCGGATGAAGTTTTAAATCATGCACAAACAATTATTGAAGAACAACTTCGCTTCAGGAGTAATTGTGAATACACAACAACTGAAAATGAAGAGTGCACCTGTGCTACCTATTTCCTGTTTGATTATGGGCGGGACTCAGTTATCACGTCATTATTATGTGAAAGGCGGGATATTCTTTGCAATACAAGTATGCTTTTTGCTTTATCTTTCCGATATTGTGCATACATTAATAGGTTTGTTCACATTAGGTGATGTCGCGCAAATTCGAAAAGGGTTGACTGTTATTCAGGGTGACAATTCTATATTTATGCTTGTAGAGGGCGTGATAGCGACCATTATTGTTGGCTTATTCGCCACTATTTACATCCTTAATATTAAAGATGCGCGGAACTCATCTTATTGCCATCTGACTTTTAAACAACAGTTATATAAGCTCTATGAGGATAAATTTGCATTTATAGTCCTAACGCCCGCATTTTTAGCAAGTATAGCATTCATTGTTTTACCTATTGTAATTACAGTTCTTGTATCGTTTACAAACTATGCTGCGCCAAATCACATCCCACCAAAGAACCTGGTTGATTGGGTTGGGATTAAAAATTTCATAATGTTGTTTAAATTTAAAATATGGTCTGATACGTTTCTAGGTGTCGCTCTCTGGACATTTATTTGGGCAATTTGCGCGACGGTTTTTACCTTCAGTTTTGGCTTTATTCTGGCTTTAGCACTGGCTAAAAAAATATACGTTTCGCAAAAGTCTGGCGATTGATATTTATACTGCCATATGCCATACCCACATTTGTAACGTTACTTATTTTGCGTCTTCTTTTAAATGGAATTGGTCCGGTTAACTCGTTTCTGAACAGTATCGGAATGAATTCAGTTGATTTTCTGTCGGTTCCATTAAATGCAAAAATAACAGTAATTGCCGTTTGTGTTTGGGTAGGGGCACCGTATTTTATGCTATTGATCGCGGGTGCATTAACAAACATATCCCGAGATTTGTATGAGGCTAGTGAGGTCGATGGCGCAACTAAATGGCAACAGTTTAAGGAAATTACATTGCCAATGGTGTTACATCAGGTTGCGTCAACTCTGGTAATGACATTTGCATATAATTTCAATAATTTTGGTGCAATTTATCTTCTGACTGAAGGTGGTCCGACTAATCCGGAATACAGATTCGCTGGGCATACCGATATTTTTATTACCTGGATTTATAAACTCACATTGAATTTCCAGCAATATCATATAGCTTCTGTAATCTCCATCATAATATTTATCTTCTTATCGGTTATAGCAATATGGCAATTCAGACGGATGAAATCATTTAAAGATGATGTAGGGATGTGACAATGGATAAATTTTTACGTAAAATATCAACGCTCTTAGTTTATCTTTTTTTAATCTGCAACTCTATTCTTGTGCTTGGGCCAGTGATATGGACGATAATGGCATCTTTTAAAAAAGGGAATAATCTATTTAGTTCAACATTTAGTGGCATCGAGTTTACATTTGACCACTACATAACGTTGTTCACGGATACGCCATATATGCAGTGGTATTTGAACACTTTCATTCTTGCTACCGCTAACATGTTAATTTCACTGTTCGTTGTGACGATGACCGCCTACGTTTTTTCAAGGTATCGATTTCATGGAAAGCGTAATACGTTAATGAGTATTCTTGTATTGCAAATGTTTCCTGCATTTTTATCAATGACTGCCATTTATATCCTGCTATCAAAGGCCAATTTGATAGACACATATACTGGGTTGCTTCTGGTTTATGTAACCGGTTCATTGCCCTTCATGACGTGGTTGGTAAAAGGTTATTTTGATGCTATTCCAACTTCTTTGGATGAGGCCGATAAAATAGATGGAGCAGGGCATCTGACTATTTTTATTCAGATAATATTGCCATTGGCTAAGCCGATTCTCGTTTTCATTGGATTAGTTTCGTTCACTGGACCATGGATGGACTTCATTTTGCCAACGTTGGTGCTTCGTAGTGAGGATAAAATGACCCTGGCGATTGGCATTTTTAGTTGGATTGCTTCTAATTCAGCAGAGAATTATACGCTTTTTGCTGCTGGGGCGCTTTTAGTTGCAGTACCTATCACATTGTTATTTGTATTCACACAGAAGCATATAACTACTGGACTTGTTAGCGGTGCCGTTAAGGAATAATTTAGGGATTAGTATTTATGATTACAGTTAGTTCGTTAAAACACTCAGCAAAAAGTGAAGATAGCTATGCCTATGATAACGAAACTTTGCATGTACGGTTACGCACATTAAGAGGAGAAGTTGATAAAGTTATTCTCTGGATAGGCGATCCATATAATTGGGCTGAAGGTGGTCTTGACGGCGGTAACATGGCCGGGACAGAAGCGTTCGGCTGGATTGGCGGCAACGAGATCGAGATGGAACAAGAAGCTGTCACCGAATTTCATGATCACTGGTTTGCAGTGTTCAAACCTCAAAAACGCCGTTGCCGTTACGGTTTTATACTTTTTGGGAAAGAGGGAGAGAAGTTTCTTTTTGGTGAGAAAAGGTGTGTTGATATCAGTTCACCGGAGTGCGAAGAACGAGAGTTAAGCCGCTTAAATAACTTTTTTTGCTTCCCTTATCTTAATAAAATTGACGTTCTAAATACCCCCTCCTGGGTAAAAAATACGGTATGGTACCAAATTTTTCCAGACCGTTTCTGTAACGGCAGACCTGAAATATCCCCAGAAGGGGTAGAACCGTGGGGCAGTACACCGACTTCATTCAACTTTATGGGTGGGGATCTGTGGGGGGTTATTGATAAACTCGATTATCTGGAAGATCTGGGTATTAATGGGATTTATTTTTGTCCTATTTTTACCTCAGCATCCAACCATAAATATGACACCATCGATCATTTTAGTGTTGATCCACATTTAGGTGGGAATATTGCTTTCCATACTTTGATTGAAGAAGCGCATAAGCGTGGAATAAAAATCATGTTGGATGCAGTATTCAATCATTTAGGCGCTGACTCTCCAATATGGCTTGACGTTGTACGCAATGGTGCCAATTCACGTTACGCCGATTGGTTCTGGATTCATAAATTGCCTGTTTATCCCGATACTCCAAAAAGTGAATGGGATTTTAAAAACTTTAACTATGAAACCTTTGGCAATGTTATTGAAATGCCTAAGCTAAATACTGAGAATGAAGAGTGCCGTGAATACTTACTTAGTATAGTTCGCTATTGGACGCAAAATTTTGATATTGATGGTTGGCGTCTGGATGTTGCGAATGAAGTGGATCATCATTTCTGGCGAGATTTCAGAAAGGTGATTAAAGATATCAAACCTGAATGTTATATTTTGAGTGAGATATGGCATGAGGGCACCCCCTAGTTGCGTGGTGATCAGTTTGATTCATTAATGAATTATCCCTTAACATATGGGATTATTGATTATTTTGCGTTACAGGATACAACAAAACAAGAATTTATGACATCCGTTACACGTTCTTATCTTTGTTATCCTAAAAATATAACTGAAGTTATGTTTAATCTTCTGGATAGTCATGACACCGCGCGTATTTTAAGCGTTTGTTTGAATGATAAACGAAAAGTTAAACTCGCCTATTTATTTATGTCAACTCAAGCGGGCTCTCCTTGTATCTACTACGGTAGCGAAATAGGAATTGATGGTTTTAAATCAATGACGCTTGAGAATAATAGAAAATGTATGATATGGGATGAAAACAAACAAGATCTTGAATTACGGCAATTTATACGTTGGTTAATACGTCTACGTAAAAAACATCCACAATGGTGTGAGGCATTAATACAATGGAAAGATGTTGAACATCCTACGGTGATCGCTTATCAACGCGATAACATCACTTTCTTCTTAAATAATAGTGAAGATACTGCCAACTTTATTTATGACGGAAGAAGTATGGAGATCTCCGGTTTCAGTTATGAAATTGAAGGTTTACCTGCTGCTGATCTTTATGATTTTTAAATTTCAATTAGGATGTTTGTTATGATAATTGATGCACACACTCATATTGGTGATTTTGTGAAAATCAGCATGCCAGAAGATGTTTTTCTGGCATCTCTGGACAAGTATAATATTGATTTTGCGTTATGTTCCTGTGGATCTGCTGTTGAAGTTGACCATGACCAGAACCCGATTCCGGATGAAGATCAAGTTACACAGGATGATAACAATGAACGTATGCTCAGACTTGTTCGTCAACATGCAAAGCGAATTGGCGCGTTTATGTGGATTAAGCCTCGTCTGGAAAGTTGTGATCAAGACTTTGAAGATATGATTGCCAGCAATCGAGATATCATTTATGGCATCAAAGTTCACCCTTATCATTCAAAAATGGCTTTCAACTCAGAAAAAGTTCAGGATTATATACGCCTTGCTCAAAAATATGATCTCCCGGTAGTTAGCCATACTTCTAATGATTATGAATCCAGCCCACAGTTATTTTATGAGATGGCACTTAAGTATCCAGACGTGAATTTTGTTATGTGTCATATGGGGCTCGCGACAGATAATCAGGAAGCAATCGAATTGATTGCAAAACTTCCTAATCTCTATGGCGATACTGTGTGGGTTAGGGCGGATATGGTTTACCAGGCGATAAAAATCTGTGGTAGTGATAAGATTTTATTCGGTACCGATAATCCTATTAATGGGCTGGATACGTACAATGATGATGATTTTTATAATAAGTATTTTACTGAATTAAAAAGTAAATTAACGCAAAGTGAGTTTGAACAACTTATGTTTACCAATGCGAAAAAAAATTTTAAGATAAAAATATAGTTATTAGTCATTTCTAAGTGCTCCCCATATAGAATGTGGTAGGGGAGTGCTTAGATGTTATATTTCATTTTGCATTGAGGTTAATTTAAATCATGAACGATATTGAGAACTATGGGAATCGCTATCATGTGTTGCAATCTTTTCCTATGCCACAATTGGCGAGTAGTCGCGAAATAAGAATATTACTGCCTGCGTTCTATTATGAATCTGATATCAGTTACCCTGTAATATATATGCACGATGGGCAAAATTTATTTGATAAATCTGTATCTTTTGGTCCACATGTATGGGATATACCTGAGGCGGTAGATGCTTTTTTCCCAAATTCACAATACGACGGTGTTATCATTGTGGGGATTGATAACGCATCGTCTCATGGTAAATTCAGCCGTATGGATGAGTATTCTCCATGGCCGCGAAACACATCTTTTCCCTTACCTGGCTGGGACCCTGCTGTGGATTATAGTGGAGGAAAAGGCGTTTATTGTGAATACGCTCAAGAACTATGTTGACAGTAATTGTAGAACTCTCCCAGATCGTAATAATACAGCGATAGCAGGTAGTTCTATGGGTGCGTACATCAGTTTGTTTGCCGTAATTCTTCGTCAGGACGTTTTTTCAAAAGTTGGCGTTTTTTCGCCGGCACTATGGTTCAATGACAGCGCAATGCTGAATTTTATTCAGGAAAACAACATCGTTGAAGATCTTACTGTATATCTCGATGTCGGTACGCAGGAAACCAGTGGTATGCGCGAAGACTTTCCTGAAGTCTATATTTCCGGTGCTGAAAAATTATGCGTGAGTCTCCGTAAACAACGCAATGTAACTATAGATTATCATTTATGGGGAGGTGATACCCACTCTGAGTCTGCATGGGCAAAACGTTTCCCAGAAATGTTGAAATTATTTTATTGCTGATGAAACCTGTGAAGGATGTTGAATGCATCATATTAAAACAGCCGCGGATCTTAATTGTTTTTTAAATTCAATGGTTGCTGTTTCGCAACCAACTGTTGATAAAATTATTTTTGGTGCTGAGGCGACACTTATTAATAAAATTGGGACCTGCTGGATTGCCTCAATGGATGTTTTAAGAAAGGCTGTTTTTGAAGGTGTCAATATCATTATTACACATGAGACTACATTTTATTCTTATGCTGATCTGGAGGGTGACGATCTTGAGTTTTCATGGGCCAGAAAAATAATGGATTATACTCGCGGTGAACTCAGTTATTTAAAAATAATTGAGCAAAAAAAGGAGTTTTTGCATAAAAATAATTTGGTAATCATTCGTTGCCATGATGTCATGGATCGAGAGCCTACGTTCGGAATGTCTAAGGCTTTGGCTCAGCAGTTAGAACTGGATGTTACAAATATTGTTGCTTCTGATGAGATGTACTGTGTATATGCTATAGAACCTGACAGTGCCATTAACATTACCAAACGTTTTGCCAAAAATTTGAAAATATATAATCTTCCTGGCATTCAATTTTATGGAGATAAAGCCAGAGTAGTCAGAACTGTTGGCATTGGGGCAGGCTGTTTTTGTGATCCAATACAATATATGGAATATCAGGCTGATTATTATATTACGATTAACGATTCAATTAAAACATGGGTGCAGACACAATACTCCAAAGATAGTGGCTTACCGATGGCAGTTATTGGACATAGTGTTGCAGAGGAAGCGGGTATGCGACGTCTTGCAAGCTATTTAGATCTCCATTCAGGCTATCCCTGTATTCATTTTACAGGGGGCTGTGATTATGATTGGATTGAATAAGTAGTCCTAATTTATGTGTTGCTAAATACCCCGGCCATCAGCGGCCGGGGCAGGTGAGATTACTCTACCGTTAAAATACGCGTGGTATTAGTAGAACCCACGGTACTCATCACGTCGCCCTGGGTGACAATCACCAGGTCACCAGACATCAAGTAACCTTTATCGCGCAGCAGATTAACCGCTTCGCTGGCAGCTGCTACGCCGTCATTAGCGCTATCAAAGTGCACCGGCGTAACGCCACGATAGAGAGCAGTCAGGTTCAGCGTACGTTCATGGCGCGACATGGCGAAAATTGGTAGACCAGAGCTGATACGGGAGGTCATCAGCGCGGTACGACCCGATTCGGTCATGGTAATAATCGCCGTAACGCCTTTCAGGTGGTTAGCTGCGTACATTGCTGACATGGCAATAGCTTCTTCCACATTGTCGAACTGAACGTCCAGACGGTGTTTAGAAACGTTGATGCTCGGGATTTTTTCCGCACCCAGGCAAACGCGCGCCATGGCTGCAACAGTTTCTGACGGATACTGCCCTGCGGCAGTTTCTGCAGACAGCATCACAGCGTCAGTACCATCCAGAACGGCGTTTGCTACGTCCATGACTTCTGCACGCGTCGGCATCGGGTTAGTAATCATTGACTCCATCATCTGGGTCGCCGTGATTACCGCTCGGTTTAGCTGACGCGCACGACGGATCAACGCTTTCTGAATGCCGACCAGTTCCGGGTCGCCAATTTCCACACCGAGGTCGCCACGTGCAACCATTACCACGTCAGAGGCGAGGATGATGTCATCCATTGCATCCTGGCTGCAAACGGCTTCCGCACGTTCAACCTTGGCAACAATTTTCGCATCACATCCTGCATCGCGTGCCAGGCGACGGGCATAGTTCAGATCTTCGCCACAGCGTGGGAAGGAGACAGCCAGGTAATCTACGCCAATCAACGCCGCAGTCTTAATGTCTGCTTTGTCTTTTTCGGTCAGCGCTTCAGCCGACAAACCGCCGCCAAGTTTGTTGATACCTTTATTGTTGGAGAGGGGACCACCGACGGTGACTTCGGTGAACACTTTCATGCCCTGAACTTCCAGTACTTTTAACTGGACGCGACCATCGTCCAGCAGCAGGATGTCACCAGGCACGACGTCAGCAGGCAGGCCTTTGTAGTCGATACCGACTTTTTCTTTGTCGCCTTCACCTTTACCCAGGTTGGCGTCGAGCAGGAATTTATCCCCAATATTGAGGAAAACTTTGCCTTCTTTAAAGGTGGATACACGGATTTTGGGTCCCTGGAGGTCACCCAGAATAGCCACATGACGCCCCAGTTTTGCGGCAATCTCACGAACTTTATCCGCGCGCATTTTGTGATCTTCAGGCGAGCCATGAGAAAAGTTCATACGTACAACGTTGGCACCCGCCGCGATAACTTTTTCAAGATTATTATCGCGATCTGTTGCTGGGCCTAACGTGGTAACGATTTTTGTTCTGCGAAGCCTTCTGGACATGTAATACTCCGTTGACTGAAACAACCAGGTGTTGCTTGAACATGAAATCCGAATGAAATAACGCCGCGATGGCGATAAATTAATCTCATTCGGATGTCGTATAAGATTAGGACAGTGACAGTCGTTTTTAGCGATCGTCACTTAAATTAAGTAACTGCTTATCAAAACGCGATTCCTTCAGCGCTTCCTTGACCCGCTTCAAGTTATCTCTGAATTTTGCACCGCGTCGCAAAGTAAATCCTGTCGCCAGCACATCTATCACGGTCAGCTGTGCAAGTCGAGAAACCATGGGCATATAAATGTCAGTATCTTCCGGTACGTCGAGGGTAATTGCCAGCGTTGCTTCCCGGGCGAGCGGGGTACCCGCAGAGGTGAGGGCAATCACCATTGCGTCGTTTTCGCGAGCCAGCTGCGCCAGCTCGACCAGATTTTTTGTTCTTCCAGTGTGAGAAATCAGCACCACCACGTCTCCGTCGCTACAATTCATACAACTCATGCGTTGCAGCACGATATCATCGGAGTACACCACCGGAACATTAAAACGAAAGAACTTATTCATCGCATCGTGGGCAACGGCGGCTGAAGAGCCTAATCCGAAAAAGGCGATTTTTTTTGCCTGAGTGAGCAAGTCGACGGCGCGGTTGATGGCAGATTTATCCAGTGAATGACGGACATGATCAAGCGTTGCCATTGCGGACTCAAATATTTTCCCTGTGTATGATTCAACGCTGTCATCTTCATTGACATTGCGATTAACATAGGGAGTGCCATTCGCCAGACTCTGTGCCAGATGAAGTTTAAAATCAGGAAAACCGCGCGTGTCCATGCTGCGACAGAAACGATTCACCGTCGGTTCGCTAACATTGGCTTCCAGTGCCATAGCAGCAATACTCGAATGGATCGCGTTATCGGGCGAAGCCAGAATGACCTCGGCAACTTTGCGCTCTGATTTGCTCAAATGTTCCAGCTGAGACTGGATTTTTTCCAGCATATTCATGATGTAAAGAGACTCACGGGTAATGACGATTTCCGCACTGAAAGAAATCGAAATGCAGTTTTGTCAGATATTACGCCTGTGTGCCGTGTTAATGACAAAAGCAGATAAAAAAGTTGTTATTTTTTTTCATAACATGATCAGTGTCAGATTTTTACCGAATGGAAAACGATGATTTTTTTATCAGTTTTGCCGCACTTTGCGCGCTTTTCCCGTAATCGCACGGGTGGATAAGCGTTTACAGTTTTCGCAAGCTCGTAAAAGCAGTACAGTGCACCGTAAGAAAATTACAAGTATACCCTGGCTTAAGTACCGGGTTAGTTAACTTAAGGAGAATGACATGGCGGTAACGCAAACAGCCCAGGCCTGTGACTTGGTCATTTTCGGCGCGAAAGGCGACCTTGCGCGTCGTAAATTGCTGCCTTCCCTGTATCAACTGGAAAAAGCCGGTCAGCTCAACCCGGACACCCGGATTATCGGCGTAGGGCGTGCTGACTGGGATAAAGCGGCATATACCAAAGTTGTCCGCGAGGCGCTCGAAACTTTCATGAAAGAAACCATTGATGAAGGTTTATGGGACACCCTGAGTGCACGTCTGGATTTTTGTAATCTCGATGTCAATGACACTGCTGCATTCAACCGTCTCGGCGCGATGCTGGATCAAAAAAATCGTATCACCATTAACTACTTTGCCATGCCGCCCAGCACTTTTGGCGCAATTTGCAAAGGGCTTGGCGAGGCAAAACTGAATGCTAAACCGGCACGCGTAGTCATGGAGAAACCGCTGGGGACGTCGCTGGCGACCTCGCAGGAAATCAATGATCAGGTTGGCGAATACTTCGAGGAGTGCCAGGTTTACCGTATCGACCACTATCTTGGTAAAGAAACGGTGCTGAACCTGTTGGCGCTGCGTTTTGCTAACTCCCTGTTTGTGAATAACTGGGACAATCGCACCATTGATCATGTTGAGATTACCGTGGCAGAAGAAGTGGGGATCGAAGGGCGCTGGGGCTATTTTGATAAAGCCGGTCAGATGCGTGACATGATTCAGAACCACCTGCTACAAATTCTCTGCATGATTGCGATGTCTCCGCCATCTGACCTGAGCGCAGACAGCATCCGCGATGAAAAAGTGAAAGTACTGAAGTCCCTGCGCCGCATCGACCGCTCCAACGTACGCGAAAAAACCGTACGTGGGCAATATACTGCGGGCTTCGCCCAGGGCAAAAAAGTGCCGGGATATCTGGAAGAAGAGGGCGCGAACAAGAGCAGCAATACAGAAACCTTCGTGGCGATCCGCGTCGACATTGATAACTGGCGCTGGGCCGGTGTGCCATTCTACCTGCGTACTGGTAAACGTCTGCCGACCAAATGTTCTGAAGTCGTGGTCTATTTCAAAACACCTGAACTGAATCTGTTTAAAGAGTCGTGGCAGGATCTGCCGCAGAATAAACTGACTATCCGTCTGCAACCTGATGAAGGCGTGGATATCCAGGTACTGAATAAAGTTCCTGGCCTTGACCACAAACATAACCTGCAAATCACCAAGCTGGATCTGAGCTATTCAGAAACCTTTAATCAGACGCATCTGGCGGATGCCTATGAACGTCTGCTGCTGGAAACCATGCGTGGTATTCAGGCACTGTTTGTACGTCGTGATGAAGTGGAAGAAGCCTGGAAATGGGTAGACTCCATTACTGAGGCGTGGGCGATGGACAATGATGCGCCGAAACCGTATCAGGCCGGAACCTGGGGACCCGTTGCCTCGGTGGCGATGATTACCCGTGATGGTCGTTCCTGGAATGAGTTTGAGTAATATCTGCGCTTATCCTTTATGGTCATTTTACCGGTAACATGATCTTGCACAGATTGTAGAACAATTTTTACACTTTCAGGCCTCGTGCGGATTCACCCACGAGGCTTTTTTTATTACACTGACTGAAACGTTTTTGCCCTATGAGCTCCGGTTACAGGCGTTTCACTCATAAATCCTCTGAATGAAACGCGTTGTGAATCATCCTGCTCTGACAACTCAATTTCAGGAGCCTTTATGAATCCACAATTGTTACGCGTAACAAATCGAATCATTGAACGTTCGCGCGAGACTCGCTCTGCTTATCTCGCCCGGATAGAACAAGCGAAAACGTCGACCGTTCATCGTTCGCAGTTGGCATGCGGTAACCTGGCACACGGTTTCGCTGCCTGCCAGCCAGAAGACAAAGCCTCTTTGAAAAGCATGTTGCGTAACAATATCGCCATCATCACCTCCTATAACGACATGCTCTCCGCGCACCAGCCTTATGAACACTATCCAGAAATCATTCGTAAAGCCCTGCATGAAGCGAATGCGGTTGGTCAGGTTGCGGGCGGTGTTCCGGCGATGTGTGATGGTGTCACCCAGGGGCAGGATGGAATGGAATTGTCGCTGCTAAGCCGCGAAGTGATAGCGATGTCTGCGGCGGTGGGGCTGTCCCATAACATGTTTGATGGTGCTCTGTTCCTCGGTGTGTGCGACAAGATTGTCCCGGGTCTGACGATGGCAGCCCTGTCGTTTGGTCATTTGCCTGCGGTGTTTGTGCCGTCTGGACCGATGGCAAGCGGTTTGCCAAATAAAGAAAAAGTGCGTATTCGCCAGCTTTATGCCGAAGGTAAAGTGGACCGCATGGCCTTACTGGAGTCAGAAGCCGCGTCTTACCATGCGCCGGGAACATGTACTTTCTACGGTACTGCCAACACCAACCAGATGGTGGTGGAATTTATGGGGATGCAGTCGCCAGGCTCTTCTTTTGTTCATCCGGATTCTCCGCTGCGCGATGCTTTGACCGCTGCCGCTGCGCGTCAGGTTACACGCATGACCGGTAATGGTAATGAATGGATGCCGATCGGTAAGATGATCGATGAGAAAGTGGTGGTGAACGGTATCGTTGCACTGCTGGCGACCGGTGGTTCCACTAACCACACCATGCACCTGGTGGCGATGGCGCGCGCGGCCGGTATTCAGATTAACTGGGATGACTTCTCTGACCTTTCTGATGTTGTACCGCTGATGGCACGTCTCTACCCGAACGGTCCGGCCGATATTAACCACTTCCAGGCGGCAGGTGGCGTACCGGTTCTGGTGCGTGAACTGCTCAAAGCAGGCCTGCTGCATGAAGATGTCAATACGGTGGCAGGCTTTGGTCTGTCTCGTTATACCCTTGAACCATGGCTGAATAATGGTGAACTGGACTGGCGGGAAGGGGCGGAAAAATCACTCGACAGCAATGTGATCGCTTCCTTCGAACAACCTTTCTCTCATCATGGTGGGACAAAAGTGTTAAGCGGTAACCTGGGCCGTGCGGTTATGAAAACCTCTGCCGTGCCGGTTGAGAACCAGGTGATTGAAGCGCCAGCGGTTGTTTTTGAAAGCCAGCATGACGTTATGCCGGCCTTTGAAGCGGGTTTGCTGGACCGCGATTGTGTCGTTGTTGTCCGTCATCAGGGGCCAAAAGCGAACGGAATGCCAGAATTACATAAACTCATGCCGCCACTTGGTGTATTATTGGACCGGTGTTTCAAAATTGCGTTAGTTACCGATGGACGACTCTCCGGCGCTTCAGGTAAAGTGCCGTCAGCTATCCACGTAACACCAGAAGCCTACGATGGCGGGCTGCTGGCAAAAGTGCGCGACGGGGACATCATTCGTGTGAATGGACAGACAGGCGAACTGACGCTGCTGGTAGACGAAGCGGAACTGGCTGCTCGCGAACCGCACATTCCTGACCTGAGCGCGTCACGCGTGGGGACAGGACGTGAATTATTCAGCGCCTTGCGTGAAAAACTGTCCGGTGCCGAACAGGGCGCAACCTGTATCACTTTTTAAGACGACAAATTTGTAATCAGGCGAGAGAAAACTCTGATGAAAAACTGGAAAACAAGTGCAGAATCAATCCTGACCACCGGCCCGGTTGTACCGGTTATCGTGGTAAAAAAACTGGAACACGCAGTGCCGATGGCAAAAGCGTTGGTTGCTGGTGGGGTGCGCGTTCTGGAAGTGACTCTGCGTACCGAGTGTGCAGTTGACGCTATCCGTGCTATCGCCAAAGAAGTGCCTGAAGCGATTGTGGGTGCCGGTACGGTGCTGAATCCACAGCAGCTGGCAGAAGTCACTGAAGCGGGTGCACAGTTCGCAATTAGCCCGGGTCTGACCGAGCCGCTGCTGAAAGCTGCTACCGAAGGGACTATTCCTCTAATTCCGGGGATCAGCACTGTTTCCGAACTGATGCTGGGTATGGACTACGGTTTGAAAGAGTTCAAATTCTTCCCGGCTGAAGCTAACGGCGGCTTGAAAGCCCTGCAGGCGATCGCGGGTCCGTTCTCCCAGGTCCGTTTCTGCCCGACGGGTGGTATTTCTCCGGCTAACTACCGTGACTACCTGGCGCTGAAAAGCGTGCTGTGCATCGGTGGTTCCTGGCTGGTTCCGGCAGATGCGCTGGAAGCGGGCGATTACGACCGCATTACTAAGCTGGCGCGTGAAGCTGTAGAAGGCGCTAAGCTGTAAAAGTCAAAACGCCCGATCTACGATCGGGCATTTTTGTAGCGTTTTTTTGCCGGGTTTAACCCTGTACTTTTACCTGTCCGGCGGCGTGCTTCGCGCGTTCAATGGCGTCAACAACACTCTCAGCGGTCGCCAGCGCAACACCCAGACGACGGCTGCCATCAATTTCCGGCTTACCAAATAAACGAATCTGCAAATCTGCGCCTACGGCATTCTGCACATTATCAAACGTGACATTCTGACTGGTCAGTTGTGGCAGAATAACGGCAGAAGCTGCAGGACCATACTGACGGATCCCGCCAACCGGAAGTCCGAGGAAGGCACGTACATGCAGGGCAAACTCTGAAAGATCTTGAGAAATTAACGTCACCATCCCGGTATCATGTGGACGAGGGGAGACCTCACTGAAAATCACCTCATCACTACAGACAAACAGCTCGACACCAAACAGACCATAACCGCCCAGTGCCAGCACCACTTTACGGGCAATCTCCTGCGCACGTTCAAGGGCAAGCGGGCTCATTTGCTGTGGTTGCCAGGATTCACGGTAGTCGCCATCTTCCTGGCGATGACCTACCGGTGCACAGAAATGGACGCCATCCACCGCGCTGACGGTTAGCAAGGTAATTTCGAAGTCAAACTTAACGACGCCTTCAACAATTACGCGGCCCGCTCCGGCGCGACCGCCTTGCTGAGCGTACTTCCATGCCTGAGCAAGTTGCTCTGCAGAACGAATAAACGTCTGCCCCTTGCCGGAAGAGCTCATCACCGGTTTTACAATGCAGGGATAGCCAATGTCAGCAACAGCCTCGCGGAAAAGGCTTTCGCTATCGGCAAAACGATAAGTGGAAGTGGGCAGCTGCAGCTCTTCTGCCGCCAGGCGACGGATACCCTCGCGATTCATCGTTAATTTCGTTGCGCGAGCGCAGGGGACAACATTCAGTCCTTCCTCTTCAAGTTGGATCAGCATATCGGTGGCAATAGCTTCGATCTCCGGCACGATATAATGTGGTTTTTCCAGTTCAACCACACGGCGTAATGCATCACCATCAAGCATATTAATGACATGGGAGCGATGCGCGACATGCATGGCTGGTGCGTCGGCATAGCGATCGACGGCAATCACCTCTACGCCGAGACGCTGA
This sequence comes from Shigella sp. FC1544, assembly GCF_001722145.1. Lineage (NCBI taxonomy): Bacteria > Pseudomonadati > Pseudomonadota > Gammaproteobacteria > Enterobacterales > Enterobacteriaceae > Shigella > Shigella sp. FC1544. The sequence goes on along the minus strand of NZ_MECT01000567.1, from coordinate 1,474 downwards.
CACTCGATTGCCACTTCTTTACCCAGTTCACCGGAGCCTAATAACATCACGCGAGTTGCTGCCGGACGCAGCGCAGTGCCTAATAACGTCATAACGAATATCCCCTGATTAATTCCGCGCGCAGTATAAACGAAAACGTTTGCGTGTGTCTTTATTGCTGATGTTGATTCTCAACCGAAAAGAAATATACTGTATAAAATCACAGTTATTATGAGAGGCTGCAAATGGCGGTTGAAGTTAAATACGTAGTCATTCGTGAGGGCGAAGAGAAAATGTCGTTTACCAGCAAAAAGGAAGCCGATGCTTATGACAAAATGCTTGATACGGCGGATCTGCTTGACACCTGGCTGACTAATTCTCCAGTGCAAATGGAAGACGAGCAACGTGAAGCCCTTTCGCTATGGCTGGCAGAACAAAAAGATGTGCTGAGCACCATTCTGAAAACCGGCAAATTACCGTCCCCACCCACAGGTCGTCGGTGCTGAATCCGAAGAGGAAGATGCCTCACACGCGGCCTGAAGCAACTTGCGCTCCTGACAATTTGTACCATGCTTTCTCCTGAATCATTGTGCTATGGAGAAAAACATGAAAAAAAGAGGGGCGTTTTTAGGGCTGTTGTTGGTTTCTGCCTGCGCATCAGTTTTCGCTGCCAATAATGAAACCAGCAAGTCGGTCACTTTCCCAAAGTGTGAAGGTCTGGATGCTGCCGGAATTGCCGCGAGCGTAAAACGTGATTATCAACAAAATCGCGTGGCGCGTTGGGCAGATGATCAAAAAATTGTCGGTCAGGCCGATCCCGTGGCTTGGGTCAGTTTGCAGGACATTCAGGGTAAAGATGATAAATGGTCAGTACCGCTAACCGTGCGTGGTAAAAGTGCCGATATTCATTACCAGGTCAGCGTGGACTGCAAAGCGGGAATGGCGGAATATCAGCGGCGTTAATGGCTTCTGATAATTCGATTGACCGTTGGCGGATGCGGCGCGAGTGCCTTGTCCGCCCCAGAACGCACCACAATCGTAGGCCTGAGAAGACGCAACAGCGTCGCATCGGGCAATCAGCATCAAACAATGCCACTCAAAACGACAAACTACTTTCACCTAAAATACCCTTATCACCTGATATACAGTAAATACCTTACCTGGCGCGAATTTCTTTGAATAACGGCCTACCGCCCCGCTTATTTGCGCATCTTTTGTCTCGATATACATTTTCTGACATCCTCATCCGCTATGCTACAGGCACTAAAAATGGTTATTGAGGAGCAAAGGTAATGACTCCAACTTATTGATAGTGTTTTATGTTCAGATAATGCCCGATGACTTTGTCATGCAGCTCCACCGATTTTGAGAACGACAGCGACTTCCGTCCCAGCCGTGCCAGGTGCTGCCTCAGATTCAGGTTATGCCGCTCAATTCGCTGCGTATATCGCTTGCTGATTACGTGCAGCTTTCCCTTCAGGCGGGATTCATACAG
>NZ_MECT01000566.1:0-19003 GCF_001722145.1 Shigella sp. FC1544 | reverse complement strand
GGAGCGTCTTCTGAGCCTGCTGTCGGCCTTTGAGGTCGTGGTATGGATGACGGATGGCTGGCCGCTGTATGAATCACGCCTGAAGGGAAAGCTGCACGTTATCAGCAAGCGTTACACTCAGCGCATTGAGCGACATAATCTGAATCTGAGACAACATCTGGCAAGGCTGGGACGGAAGTCACTGTCGTTCTCAAAATCGGTGGAGCTGCATGACAAGGTCATCGGGCATTATCTGAACATAAAACACTATCAGTAAGTTGGAGTCATTACCCCCGCGCAGTTATCAAAAGCAAAAGGAATAGGTAAAAATATTCTTCTCAAATTACAGTTAGTTATAAGGATTTTCTTAACTGCTTCTCCTCACCATCATGTTATTTTCGCCACATCATAATCCTGGGCTTGCTGAAGAATAATTGAAATGATATTAGTAATTCCACTGCCTTTGGTAGAGGAAAGTGCTAAATAATAATCAATTGTTAAATTATTGTGCATTTCAATACTGAAACTGTAATCAGAAAAGATAGACATGCTTAGCCAATCTCTATTTGATTGAATTGAAAGATGTTTGTTAAGGCATGGATGCAAGCTATAGATTCTGATACGGTCAATAAAAGAGAATTGCTTAACAATTTTGCAAAATGTATTGGCGAGTAAGAACCGCATTTGGTACTTTCCGGGCAACCGCCAGACGATTCTTTATTGGTAATGAGAATAATTAACAATTAAAGAGCGTCGCGAAAGAATAATGTGTCTCGACAGGGGAGACACAGTACGAATCGACATAAGGTGATCGTCTGAATCACCAGAATAAATAAAGTCGGTGATAGCAATCCGTAACGATAAAGTAACCTGACAGCAGAAAGTCTCCGAGCCTGTGCAGGGTCCCAATCCGGGATTACACATGCTGGTTAATACCAGTAATTATAATGAGGGAGTCCAAAAAACAATGACCAACATCACCAAGAGAAGTTTAGTAGCAGCTGGCGTTCTGGCTGCGCTAATGGCAGGGAATGTCGCGCTGGCAGCTGATGTACCCGCAGGCGTCACACTGGCGGAAAAACAAACGCTGGTACGTAACAATGGTTCAGAAGTTCAGTCATTAGATCCGCACAAAATTGAAGGTGTTCCGGAGTCTAATATCAGCCGAGACCTGTTTGAAGGCTTACTGGTCAGCGATCTTGACGGTCATCCGGCACCTGGCGTCGCTGAATCCTGGGATAATAAAGACGCGAAAGTCTGGACCTTCCATTTGCGTAAAGATGCGAAATGGTCTGATGGTACGCCAGTCACAGCACAAGACTTTGTGTATAGCTGGCAACGTTCTGTTGATCCGAACACTGCTTCTCCGTATGCCAGTTATCTGCAATATGGGCATATCGCCGGTATTGATGAAATTCTTGAAGGGAAAAAACCGATTACCGATCTCGGCGTGAAAGCTATTGATGATCACACATTAGAAGTCACCTTAAGTGAACCCGTTCCGTACTTCTATAAATTACTTGTTCACCCATCAACTTCACCGGTGCCAAAAGCCGCTATCGAGAAATTCGGCGAAAAATGGACCCAGCCTGGTAATATCGTCACCAACGGTGCCTATACCTTAAAAGATTGGGTCGTAAACGAACGAATCGTTCTTGAACGCAGCCCGACCTACTGGAACAACGCGAAAACCGTTATTAACCAGGTAACCTATTTGCCTATTGCTTCTGAAGTTACCGATGTCAACCGCTACCGTAGTGGTGAAATCGACATGACTTATAACAACATGCCGATCGAATTGTTCCAGAAGCTGAAAAAAGAGATCCCGGACGAAGTTCACGTTGATCCATACCTGTGCACTTACTATTACGAAATTAACAACCAGAAACCGCCATTCAACGATGTGCGTGTGCGTACCGCACTGAAACTAGGTATGGACCGCGATATCATTGTTAATAAAGTGAAAGCGCAGGGCGACATGCCCGCCTATGGTTACACTCCACCGTATACTGATGGCGCAAAATTGACTCAGCCGGAATGGTTTGGCTGGAGCCAGGAAAAACGTAACGAAGAAGCGAAAAAACTGCTGGCTGAAGCGGGTTATACCGCAGACAAACCGTTGACCATCAACCTGTTGTATAACACCTCCGATCTGCATAAAAAGCTGGCGATTGCTGCCTCTTCATTGTGGAAGAAAAACATTGGTGTAAACGTCAAACTGGTTAACCAGGAGTGGAAAACGTTCCTCGACACCCGTCACCAGGGTACTTTTGATGTGGCCCGTGCAGGCTGGTGTGCTGACTACAACGAACCAACTTCCTTCCTGAACACCATGCTTTCGAACAGCTCGATGAATACCGCGCATTATAAGAGCCCGGCCTTTGACAGCATTATGGCGGAAACGCTGAAAGTGACTGACGAGCGCAGCGCACAGCTCTGTACACTAAAGCAGAACAACAGCTGGATAAGGATTCGGCCATTGTTCCTGTTTATTACTACGTGAATGCGCGTCTGGTGAAACCGTGGGTTGGTGGCTATACCGGCAAAGATCCGCTGGATAATACCTATACCCGGAATATGTACATTGTGAAGCACTAATGGCAATACGTGGGGCAGGAGTGTCCTGCTCCACGGTGTCTGATTTTTATCGCATTACAGAAGGCACAGGCCAGAAGGTAGGGCAATGTTAAAATTTATTCTACGTCGCTGTCTGGAAGCGATTCCGACGCTATTTATTCTTATTACTATTTCGTTCTTTATGATGCGCCTCGCGCCGGGAAGCCCTTTTACCGGCGAACGTACTTTACCGCCAGAAGTGATGGCCAATATCGAAGCGAAATATCATCTTAATGATCCGATCATGACACAGTATTTCAGCTACCTGAAACAACTGGCGCACGGTGATTTCGGTCCATCGTTTAAATATAAAGATTATTCGGTCAATGACTTGGTTGCATCCAGTTTTCCCGTTTCTGCCAAACTGGGAGCCGCAGCATTTTTCCTTGCGGTAATACTGGGTGTTAGTGCTGGCGTTATTGCCGCATTAAAACAAAACACCAAATGGGACTATACCGTGATGGGGCTGGCAATGACCGGGGTTGTTATCCCCAGTTTTGTGGTTGCACCATTATTAGTCATGATATTTGCGATCATTTTGCATTGGCTGCCGGGCGGTGGCTGGAATGGTGGGGCGCTTAAATTCATGATATTGCCGATGGTGGCGTTGTCACTCGCTTATATCGCCAGTATTGCGCGTATTACCCGTGGCTCTATGATTGAAGTATTACACTCCAATTTTATTCGTACTGCCCGGGCGAAAGGGTTACCTATACGGCGGATCATTTTACGTCACGCATTAAAACCTGCTCTGTTACCCGTGCTCTCTTATATGGGCCCCGCATTTGTCGGCATTATTACCGGTTCTATGGTTATCGAAACCATTTATGGTTTGCCGGGGATTGGACAACTGTTCGTTAATGGCGCATTGAACCGTGACTATTCCTTAGTGTTAAGCCTGACCATCCTGGTTGGTGCTTTAACCATTTTGTTTAATGCCATTGTCGATGTGCTATATGCGGTTATCGACCCGAAAATCCGTTACTGATACTGGAGCTCGCGATGATGTTAAGTAAGAAAAACAGCGAGACGCTGGAAAATTTCAGTGAAAAGCTGGAGGTCGAAGGGCGCAGCTTGTGGCAGGACGCACGTCGACGTTTTATTCATAACCGTGCGGCGGTTGCCAGTCTGATGGTGCTGGTGCTGATCGCGTTATTTGTAATCCTGGCACCGATGCTTTCCCAGTTTGCCTATGACGATACTGACTGGGCGATGATGTCCAGCACCCCGGATATGGAGTCCGGTCACTACTTTGGTACTGACTCATCCGGTCGCGACCTGCTTGTGCGCGTTGCGATTGGTGGGCGTATCTCACTCATGGTCGGTGTTGCTGCGGCACTGGTGGCTGTGGTCGTCGGGACACTTTATGGTTCGCTTTCCGGTTATCTGGGCGGTAAAGTGGATTCGGTAATGATGCGTCTACTGGAAATCCTCAACTCCTTCCCATTCATGTTCTTCGTCATTTTGCTGGTGACCTTTTTCGGTCAAAACATCCTGCTGATTTTCGTGGCGATAGGCATGGTTTCCTGGCTGGATATGGCTCGTATTGTGCGTGGGCAAACCCTGAGTCTGAAGCGCAAAGAGTTTATTGAGGCGGCACAAGTTGGCGGTGTATCGACATCGGGCATTGTTATTAGCCACATTGTGCCGAATGTACTCGGTGTGGTGGTGGTCTACGCATCACTTCTGGTGCCCAGCATGATCCTCTTTGAATCTTTCCTTAGCTTCCTGGGGTTGGGTACGCAAGAGCCGTTAAGCAGCTGGGGTGCATTGCTGAGTGATGGCGCGAACTCGATGGAAGTCTCTCCATGGTTATTGTTGTTCCCAGCGGGATTCCTCGTGGTGACGCTGTTTTGTTTCAACTTTATCGGCGATGGCTTGCGTGATGCCCTCGACCCGAAAGATCGTTAAGGAGTGCAGCCATGAGCGTAATTGAAACTGCAACTGTGCCGCTCGCACAACAACAGGCTGGCGCACTGCTGAACGTGAAAGATTTGCGTGTCACCTTTAGTACCCCGGACGGCGACGTCACGGCGGTCAATGATTTGAATTTTTCCCTACGTGCCGGAGAAACGCTGGGTATTGTAGGTGAGTCTGGTTCGGGTAAATCGCAAACTGCATTTGCGTTGATGGGCCTGTTGGCTGCCAACGGACGTATTGGCGGATCGGCAACCTTCAATGGGCGTGAAATCCTCAATTTGCCAGAGCATGAACTCAATAAACTGCGCGCTGAACAAATCTCAATGATTTTTCAGGACCCAATGACTTCGTTGAATCCCTATATGCGCGTCGGTGAGCAGTTGATGGAAGTGCTGATGCTGCATAAGAACATGAGCAAAGCTGAGGCGTTTGAAGAGTCGGTGCGGATGCTCGATGCGGTAAAAATGCCGGAAGCACGTAAACGCATGAAAATGTACCCGCACGAGTTTTCTGGTGGCATGCGTCAGCGAGTTATGATTGCGATGGCATTGCTATGTCGACCTAAGCTGCTGATTGCGGATGAACCCACTACAGCGCTGGACGTCACCGTACAGGCGCAGATCATGACGCTATTAAATGAACTGAAACGGGAATTTAATACCGCCATCATTATGATTACCCACGATCTTGGCGTGGTGGCGGGGATCTGTGACAAAGTGCTGGTAATGTACGCCGGGCGCACGATGGAATATGGCAACGCACGCGATGTCTTTTATCAACCCGTTCATCCTTATTCTATCGGTTTGCTCAACGCGGTGCCGCGTCTCGATGCGGAAGGTGAAACAATGTTGACCATCCCGGGTAATCCGCCAAACCTGCTGCGATTACCGAAAGGTTGCCCGTTCCAGCCACGTTGTCCGCATGCGATGGAAATTTGTAGTAGCGCACCGCCGCTGGAAGAGTTTACGCCTGGCCATCTGTGTGCTTGCTTTAAACCGGTGGAGGAACTGTTATGAATGCTGTAACCGAAGGAAGAAAAGTCCTCCTTGAAATCGCCGATCTGAAAGTGCACTTTGAAATCAAAGATGGCAAACAGTGGTTCTGGCAACCGCCGAAAACGCTCAAAGCCGTCGATGGTGTCACGCTTCGCCTGTATGAAGGGGAAACATTAGGTGTGGTAGGGGAATCGGGATGCGGTAAGTCCACCTTTGCTCGCGCCATCATTGGCCTGGTTAAAGCGACCGACGGTCATGTTGCCTGGTTAGGTAAAGAGTTGCTGGGCATTAAGCCCGATGAATGGCGTGCCGTTCGCAGTGATATTCAGATGATTTTCCAGGATCCGTTGGCATCGCTAAACCCGCGCATGACCATCGGCGAGATCATCGCTGAACCACTGCGTACTTATCATCCGAAAATGTCACGTCAGGAAGTTCGCGAGCGCGTGAAGGCGATGATGCTGAAAGTCGGGTTATTGCCTAACCTGATTAACCGCTATCCGCATGAGTTCTCCGGTGGGCAGTGCCAGCGTATCGGGATTGCTCGTGCTCTTATTCTTGAACCGAAGCTGATTATCTGTGATGAGCCGGTGTCGGCGCTGGACGTGTCAATTCAGGCGCAGGTGGTCAACCTGCTCCAGCAGCTGCAACGTGAGATGGGATTGTCATTAATTTTTATTGCTCATGACCTGGCCGTGGTAAAACACATTTCCGATCGTGTGTTGGTGATGTATCTCGGCCATGCGGTAGAACTGGGGACCTATGATGAGGTCTACCACAATCCACTACATCCTTACACCAGGGCATTGATGTCGGCAGTCCCCATACCTGATCCGGATCTGGAGAAGAACAAAACCATCCAGTTACTGGAAGGGGAATTACCGTCGCCGATCAACCCGCCTTCCGGTTGTGTTTTCCGTACCCGTTGCCCGATTGCCGGTCCGGAGTGCGCCAAAACACGTCCTGTGCTGGAAGGGAGTTTCAGACACGCCGTTTCTTGCCTGAAAGTCGATCCGCTTTAAACACAATAAGGGCTGACAGTTGTCAGCCCTTATTCACGCCGAAAGCGATTATTTATTCCCGCCAGATGATATGGCAAAGTTTGTGATCTTTTTCGCGGCATAACAGAATGCGGGCGAAAACATCGTTGATTTCACCATCCTCACTGTCCGCCAGACCAATCACCACTTCGGCAAAAAAGTCCGGGTTCAAATCGAAATCAACATGTTCCTGCCAGTCTTCCGCCGGATCGAATAACTCCGCGCCGCCGCGCTCTTCAAACTGAAGATTGAACAGCAGAACATCAGCTGGGTCGAGATTGTCGGCAGCCAGTTCGAGAAAAATATCGTAGGCCTGCTCAAGCGTTTCATCTTCAGTCAGGCGATTGTTTAGATCCATATCCATAGTCACTACCTGTTTAACCTCTGTTGGCGACGTTTTACAGCAACGGGCTGAAGAAGTAAAACAGTCGCTCGGCGACACGTTGCCATAATGGACGTTTTAGCCATAAACGGGCATCGAGCAGACGTGAACGCGAAATATAATCGTCCTGAACGGCGGCAAGGTCTGCACCAAAACCTTTATCGTCGATTGCCAGGGTAATCTCGAAATTCAGCCACAGACTACGCATATCAAGGTTAACGGTGCCAACCAGACTTAGTTCGCCATCGACCAGCACGCTCTTGGTATGCAGTAACCCGCCTTCAAACTGATAAATTTTAACCCCAGCAGCAAGAAGTTCCGTAAAGAATGCGCGACTGGCCCAGCCGACCAGCATCGAGTCATTTTTTCGCGGAAGGATAATACTGACATCCACCCCGCGCTGTGCCGCCGTGCAAATCGCATGAAGTAAATCATCGCTTGGCACAAAGTAGGGCGTGGTCATGATCAAATATTCACGCGCCGAATAAGCCGCAGTCAATAATGCCTGGTGAATGAGATCTTCCGGAAAGCCGGGGCCAGAAGCAATTGTGTGAATGGTGTGACCGCTGGCCTGTTCAAACGGCATAATATTGACATCTGGTGGTGGCGGCAGAATACGTTTTCCGGTTTCAATCTCCCAGTCGCAGGAATAAATAATCCCCATCGCGGTGGCGATGGGGCCTTCCATACGCGCCATCAGATCAATCCATTGCCCTACGCCCGCATCTTGTTTGAAGTAGCGAGGATCGACCATATTCATGCTGCCGGTGTACGCGATGTAATTATCGATCATGATCATCTTGCGATGTTGGCGCAGGTCCATACGGCGTAAAAACACACGCATCAGATTGACCTTTAAGGCTTCGACCACTTCAATACCGGCATTACGCATTAGCTCGGGCCACGGGCTGCGGAAAAAAGCCACACTCCCGGCGGAGTCGAGCATCAATCGGCAATGAATGCCGCGTCGCGCAGCGGCCATTAATGATTCAGCCACCTGGTCCGCCATGCCGCCGGGCTGCCAGATATAAAACACAATCTCAATATTATGGCGCGCGAGCTGGATGTCGCGGATTAACGCCTGCATCACATCATCTGACTCGGTCATCAGTTGTAGCTGATTCCCTTTGACCCCAGCGATCCCCTGACGACGCTCGCAAAGCTTGAATAATGGCGCAGCGACACTGCTATTTTCTTCGGCGAAGATATGCTTACAGGCTTTAAGGTCGTTAAGCCATTTTGCGGTGGAAGGCCACATCGCTCTGGCGCGCTCAGCGCGGCGTTTGCCTAAATGGAGCTCGCCAACGGCAAGATAGGCAATAATTCCGACTAACGGCAGAATGTAAATAATCAACAGCCAGGCCATCGCGGAGGGAACTGCGCGTCGTTTCATTAGAATGCGTAAAGTTACGCCTGCAATGAGCAACCAGTATCCCAGAATGGCCAACCAACTCACCAACGTATAAACGGTTGTCATAGATTAGAAATCCTTTTGAAAGCGCATTGTTATGAGTTTACGCATATGGATTCATCTGGCAAATAAAAACGCGGGAAAAGCACTGGTCAGCGTCGGGGGCGGGGGTATAATGACCATTCTGTTATTGCATAGAGTAGTTAACATGAAGCGGAGTAGAACGGAAGTGGGGCGCTGGCGCATGCAGCGTCAGGCTAGCCGACGTAAATCGCGTTGGCTTGAGGGGCAATCGCGCCGAAATATGCGTATCCACAGCATCAGGAAGTGCATTCTAAACAAACAGCGTAACTCGTTATTGTTTGCGATCTACAATATCTAAATGTACTGGGCACCATTGCGGTGCCCAATAAGTTTACTCCTCCATCTTTAAACTCTATTTTTGCGCCGATTCTTTACTGTCAGCTTTCGTTTCTTGTTCATCGTTATCGCTGAAAATGCCATGACCGGAGTTCAACAACATTGAAACGAGCATATCATTATTAATCTCTTCACCATTTAAAACTCGCGCCAGAATTTCGCTGCCAAACAGTTGCGGTGAGAGAATGATATCCGGATGTACCATCTTAATCTTATTCAGGTTTTTGCTATCACTGACGGCGAGAACTGTTTTGACATCACTGCTCATATCTTTTGCCGAGAGTACAACAAACGCGTTATCTGCATCGTTATCACTCAGCGCCAGAATGGCCAGGCAACGATCGATTCCCGCTTTCTTTAATACTGAACTGTCATTACTGTCACCGGGGATAACATCAGCGTTATCGCCTAAGCGTTGCTCAAGTTGCTTGATATCATCTTCAGGCAAGTTGCTGATAACCGTTACGTTTTGTCCGCGTTGATTCAGTTGCAGAATCGTATTGATGGCGAGAATCGAATGTCCGCAAACAATAAAATGATCTTTACGATGCATTGTATGATTGTTTCCTTTTACAAGTTTGTTGAATCCCCCGCGGATAAGCGGACCAAAAATTGAGGTCATAGATGTGGCAAAAACGGTAATACCGGAAATAATGACCGAAATAGTGAACAATCGTGCTGATTCAGAAACAGGGACAATATCGCCATAGCCGACGGTTGACATGGTTTCTATCGAAAAATAGAACGCGGTCATCAAACTTTCTATTCGCGGATTAAAACCTTCGCTTAAATAAAGCGCACCGTAGGTTGAGTAAAACAGTAATGTCGTGAAACTAATAAATGCAAAAATTGTCCCGGCTGCGGCGCTACTGTGGGAGAAGTCTTTGCGCAGTATCAGCAAAAACACCAGCGTAAAAATGCAAAATCCAATACTAAATTTCAACCAGGGATAAAAATGCAGGGTATAAATTAGCGCTATCAACAACAAAATGATACTGATTGCCCATGCGAGCTTTGCCCGGAACAGTAAGCCAATGGAGTTCAGGACAAGAAAGACGCCGAGCATAAATAGTGGGGCGTTTGCCAGCAAGGAGAGATCCAACTCTGAAAATGCTTTGATATGGAAAATATCTAGCAAATTGACCGACATACCATAGATTGTTTTAAAAATAAGCAATCCATTTAAAAAGACGGCCAGCGCGAGAATGTCGTGCCGTAGGGTCACCCATAAATTTGTTGCTGTTTGTTTGAATGTAGCCCAGTGACTCACTGATACCTCTGTAACCACAATTTTGTTTAATTATCTTAGCGTGCACATTTTCTGAACATACATGCAGCGCGTGAATGTGTTAAACAATAGTAGATGACTTTATCCGCAGTAATCAAAGGTTTTGAGCGAGCAACTGTACCTCAGGAAAGGTCATTTTTCCTGAATATGCTCACATCATATAAAGAAATACAGATAAAGTTATTATCTGCTTGTGGTGGTGAATGCACTGACCGGCTATAAGGAAAGGCCAAACAAGAACACGGTTGCAAAAACCGTGCCCTTAAATATTGAATCTCTATTCAGAACACTTTCTTAAATGGTTTCACTGAAACGTGTTCATAGACTCCTGCCGCTACGTACGGGTCAGCATCGGCCCAGGCCTGAGCTGCTTCCAGCGATTCAAATTCAGCAATAACGGTTGAGCCAGTAAATCCCGCAGCCCCTGGATCGTTACTGTCTACCGCTGGCATTGGACCAGCTGTCAACAAACGACCTTCATCATGCAGTAACTGTAAACGTGCTAAATGTGCCGGACGAACGGAAAGGCGTTTTTCGAGGCTATCAGCTTTGTCTTGAGCGTAAATAACATACAACACGGGCACAACTCCTTGTTCGGGAAAGTTGTAAAGTACGTTATTTGAAAGGGCGAAGATCTGCAACGGAAAGATGATGTCTTTGTTAAGACCATGCATAACGTAAGGTTAATTACGGTAAAAATGACATTTTCACTGATCCTGATCGTCTTGCCTTATTGAATATGATTGCTATTTGCATTTAAAATCGAGGCTTGGTTTTTCTACTGAAATGATTATGACCTCAATGACCCTTGATTTACCTCGCCGCTTCCCCTGGCCGACGTTACTTTCGGTCTGCATTCATGGTGCTGTTGTGGCGGGTCTGCTCTATACCTCGGTACATCAGGTTATTGAACTACCTGCGCCTGCGCAGCCAATTTCTGTCACGATGGTTGCGCCTGCTGATCTCGAACCGCCACAAGCCGTTCAGCCGCCACCGGAGCCGGTGGTAGAGCCAGAACCGGAACCTGAGCCGATCCCCGAACCGCCAAAAGAAGCACCGGTGGTCATTGAAAAGCCGAAGCCGAAACCTAAGCCAAAACCGAAGCCGGTGAAAAAGGTACAGGAGCAGCCAAAACGCGATGTCAAACCCGTAGAGTCGCGTCCGGCATCACCGTTTGAAAATACGGCACCGGCACGCCTGACATCAAGTACAGCAACGGCTGCAACCAGCAAGCCGGTTACCAGTGTGGCTTCAGGACCACGCGCATTAAGCCGTAATCAGCCGCAGTATCCGGCACGAGCACAGGCATTGCGCATTGAAGGGCAGGTTAAAGTTAAATTTGACGTCACGCCGGATGGTCGCGTGGATAACGTACAAATCCTCTCAGCCAAGCCTGCGAACATGTTTGAGCGTGAGGTGAAAAATGCGATGCGCAGATGGCGTTATGAGCCGGGTAAGCCAGGCAGTGGGATTGTGGTGAATATCCTGTTTAAAATTAACGGCACCACCGAAATTCAGTAAGCAGAAAGTCAAAAGCCTCCGACCGGAGGCTTTTGACTATTACTCAACAGGTAAGGCGCGAGGTTTTCCTTCAGGATCAACCGCGACATACTTAAATAATGCTTCTGTCGCTTTATAGCGTTGCCCGATTGGTTCAGACGCTACTTTTTTCACCCACACTTCAATATTAATGCTGACCGATGTCGTCCCTTTCTGGACACAGCGTGCATAGCAGCACACCACATCGCCGACCGCAACCGGCCGTAAGAAAGTCATTCCTTCAACCCGCACGGTCACTACGCGACCGTGGGCAATTTCTTTCGCCAGAATAGCGCCGCCAATATCCATTTGTGACATTAACCAACCACCAAAGATGTCACCATTGGCATTGGTATCGGCGGGCATGGCTAAAGTACGTAAAACAAGATCGCCCTGAGGGACGTTATGTGTTGTAGACATGGTAAAACCGACTTAAAAGGAAAATCACAGGCGCGATGCTACTATGATTTTCCTGAGGAGAACAGAGGAGATACAGCGCCAGCCCCGAAGGACTGGCAGTCTGGTTAGGATTTATCTTCCTGCGGCATGTGGCGGTAGATATAGATACCGCTTAACAATGTGAAGATTAAGGTAAGGGCGGTCAGTCCAAAGACTTTAAAGTTGACCCAAATATTTTGCGGCAGCCAGAATGCGATGTAGATGTTTGCCAGACCGCAAAGGATAAAGAAAACAGCCCAGGCCAGATTCAGCTTCGACCATACCGGTTGCGGCAGCGTGAGTTCTTTACCCAGCATCCGCTGAATTAGCGGCTTTTTCATCACCCATTGGCTGACTAACAGGGCTCCCGCAAACAGAGCATAAATGACTGTAACCTTCCATTTAATAAACTCATCATTGTGGAAGAACAGCGTCAAGCCACCGAAGACGACCACCAGAACAAAAGTGATCAGGGCCATCTTCTCAACCTTACGAAAGCGAACCCAGCTATAGATAAGCACAATCGCCGTGGCGACGATCAGCGCCGCAGTAGCCGCATAGATGTCATAAATCTTGTAAAACGCGAAAAAGACAACCAGCGGTAAAAAATCAAGAAACTGCTTCATTTTACGATTCCGTAATCAAATGCTTAAGGTTATTGGCGAATCAACATATACAGACGGAACAGATAGATGAGCAATACGGCTGAAATCAGGTTGCTCAAGGTGTTCGCCAGTACGGCACCAATTTCCGGGGTTAATGCGGCAAAAGAAGAGGCAAAAAGCAGCAACAGTGTTTTTGCCAGCAACCAGCTCAGTACTGCGGGTGCCACCAGACGCATATTCGCCCAAGTCAGCCGCATACTGCTACGCATCGAGGCAAAAATGCCCATTTTGTCCTGTACCAGCATCACCGGTGCCAGGGCCAGTAAAATGGCCATGATAATTCCCGGAACGACCACTAGCATGATGCCAATCTGTACTAAAAGGGTAGTCAGAAAAATCAGAATAAATAACTTTGGCAATATCGGCGCACTGGCACCAATAGCTCGCAGCGCACTGACTCTCTGACCCGCAGACACCAGCTGGATAATTAATATTACGCCTCCGGCGAGAATGGCGTTACCGATTAATCCTGAAAAAGTGGACGCCGCTGAAGCCTGCAGCAAAATTTGTTGCTGTTCCGGTGACATATTCTGAACCAGGTCGAACAACCCACTACTGCCGCTAACGGGCACGCCGTCATTGAGCTGCGCAAGCTGTGCATCACTGGGTGAGAAAACATGCCCTAACACCACTGTGATAAACGCACATAGCAACGATACCAACAGAATGGTCATAAATTGATTACGGAAGAAATTTCCGGTGTCACGGTATACGGACTGCGCCGTGATAGACATGCACTCTCCTTGAGTTTTATGCAGGTGTTAATTAGCGGGCAATTGTACCCTGGTTAAGCCTCGGGTGGCAGCATCAGGTCTTGTATGGAAAAGCATATCTTTGTAAAGCGGAGGTAATTGCTGGCCTTCAGGCGTGGGCAAACCGCGGCAAGTGGCGATCGAGTTAATATTTGCGTAGCGAAAATATTTAAAAATTGATTTAAATCACGTTAACCAGGATTCTCAATGCAACTTCTAAATTAATCCAGATCAATAAAGGGTGAATTATCATATGTAATGTGATCTATGTAGGATCATTTGTTACTCCAATGTAGGTATATTCGTCACGTTTTTATAACCATAACGACGGAGCGGATATGAAAAAGTTAACAGTGGCGGCTTTGGCAGTAACAACTCTTCTCTCTGGCAGTGCCTTTGCGCATGAAGCAGGCGAATTTTTTATGCGTGCAGGTTCTGCAACCGTACGTCCAACAGAAGGTGCTGGTGGTACGTTAGGAAGTCTGGGTGGATTCAGCGTGACCAATAACACTCAACTGGGCTTGACGTTTACTTATATGGCGACCGACAACATTGGTGTGGAATTACTGGCAGCGACGCCGTTCCGCCATAAAATCGGCACCCGGGCGACCGGCGATATTGCAACCGTTCACCATCTGCCGCCAACACTGATGGCGCAGTGGTATTTTGGTGATGCCAGCAGCAAATTCCGTCCTTACGTTGGGGCAGGTATTAACTACACCACCTTCTTTGATAATGGATTTAACGATCATGGCAAAGAGGCAGGGCTTTCCGATCTCAGTCTGAAAGATTCCTGGGGAGCTGCCGGGCAGGTGGGGGTTGATTATCTGATTAACCGTGACTGGTTGGTTAACATGTCAGTGTGGTACATGGATATCGATACCACGGCTAAGTACAAATCTGGTGTTACTACCGTAAAAGACTCGGTACGACTGGATCCGTGGGTGTTTATGTTCTCCGCAGGATATCGTTTTTAATTTTCTCTGCAAAACCTCTGCAAAACCCCTCTGCAAAACTGGTCATCAAATGACCAGTTTTTTCCATTCCTTACCGCGTGCGTCGTTGTAAATATCGGTCATTTTTTGATTCGAATGGCCTAGCAAAATTTTGGTATCAACCCCCTGCTCTCTGAACAATCGCTCTGATAAAGATCTCTGCTCATGGAAAGAGGGAGGGGTGCCATTAGCACGCCAGTTGTAATCCACAGAATCCCGGGCTTTTTTAAATGCAACGGTTAATGTTGCTGGCTTAACCATCCCGCCGCGCTTAGCTGTCCCTTTCGCGTGATGGTGGTGCAATAGCCACGGACTAAGAACGCAATCGCGGCAGGATGACACCACATCATCCAGGGTGAGATTTAATTTATCGCAACGCAGAGCCAGAGGGATGGCAATCCGGGTTCCTGTTTTTTGCTGTTCGACATGAAGATAACCATCCCGGATATCCGAAAATTGCATTTTGCAAATATCTGAAAGGCGCTGGCCTGTCATCAGTGCCAGCAGCATACCGCGCTGTAAAAAGTAACCATCCTTTTCCGCTGCGTTATAAATCATCATCCACTCATCAAAAGTCAGTCGCTGTCTTGATATCCGCACCTGCGGTTTTTTTGCCGATTCTGCAGGGTTAAAGCCTGGCGGGACATCGCCCGTTTGCTGAGCTTCCCGGAAAACATCGATCAGTACTTTCCTGAAAATTTGTCCCATTCTGTTATGTCCTCTGGCCTTGTACTCTTCCAGTACTGATACCACATCTTTTACGGTTATGACATCTAACGGTCTGGTGCCAAAACGTTCATCAAATACCCTGAGAGGGGCCGCTTTCTGTTTCAGCGTGTTGAGTTTGATCTCGCCGTTTTCATATCTTTCCTGTTGAATTTTTCTGTAATTATTCAGAAAAATGGTAACGGTTGATGAACCGCCGGTATCACTAATAATTTTCTCCTGCAGACTGCGCATTTGTTCCATTTGCTGCCGGGCAAGACGGCTGTTCGCTTCTGCTGCAATAGTTTCTGCCAGTTTCTGGTCAATACTGCCGAGACCGTGATTTTTGCCTGTTATGGGATGCCTGTAACGCCAGTAAACTTTGTTATTTCTTTTATCAAAATACGGAGATAATCCCGGAACATCGGTTTTATATTTTCGCGGGCGCGCCATCTTCCAGTATCCTCTTCAAAGCAGGGTGATCTGTGGCGATCACCTCCGGCTTGTTTACCATTCCGACAAAGCGAGCTTGCGGATCCACTCGCCAGCGTCTTCCAACTTTTTTGGGGAGAGGAAATATCATTCCGGCTTTAGCGTATTTACTTAACGTACTCGGAGTTGGGACCGGTTCACTGAATTCCTCTTTTGCCCACTCAGTGAGCAGAATAAGTCTTGCCATGAGCGTCGTTCGCTAATCATGGTCGCCGCCACTATAGCTGGTGGGCAACGACCGGGGTTGAACATTAAAAATCAGCCTGATTCGGGATCAGTTTTTGCCAGATAACTGAAACGTATTTTGCCTGGTAACGGGCGTCATCAAGTGCATTATGGCGCTCACCTTCGAATGGAATAGCCGTTCTGGCATCGAAGTCTATGGCTTTCCCCAGCTCAACGATTGTGCGTACATCGCGATCGTTGTAGTAACGCCACGGGCAGGGGATCCCCTGCCGTTCGTATGAACGGCGCAAAATCGTGTTGTCGAAGTTGGCTCCATTTCCCCAGACCTGAACAAAAAATTCACCGGAGTTTTCGTCGATAAATTCCCGCAATTGTAACAGTGCATCATCTAACGGGATTTCATCGGTCATAATGGCAGATTGCGCTTCGCGTGATTGCTTAAGCCACCATTTAATGGTGTCCCGATCAATGACCCCGCCAGCAGTTTCCAGATCGATAGTCTTACTAAATTCCGGTCCCATATCTCCGGTTTGCGGATCGAAAAATATTGCACCTATTGAGATGATCGGGGCATCAGGATTTTTTCCCATGGTTTCAAGGTCGATCATTAGATGGTCACACGTCCTGCTGGTGGATGTGATTTCTTGATGACCGTTCACCTTAATTGAGTGATCTGCCGTCTCGCCAGTTTCATTATCGCTATCGTGATGCTGATTGCCGTCAGTGTTCTCCTTGTGTGGATGTTCAGCGCCTTCCATTTCCTCCGGATCATCTTCCTGAACTTCAACCTGATACTCTTCATCGAATGTTTCCTGGTATGTTGCGTCGCCCATCACCGCGCCACAATCAGGGCAGTTGCCGCCGCCGGTCTGACCGCAGGCGGTGCAGACTTTTTCCACTTCCTGTTGCGCCACTGGTTCAGGCTGTTTCGTTTCTGGCTCGTTTTGTAACGCATTTGGGCTGTTTTGTTCCGCTTTCTGGCCGTTCTGTTCCGTTTCTTGCTGGTTCTGATTCACTGAATCGCGGGTTTCAATCCCCTTCACCCATTTCGGATCATTCGGGTCGCTAATCCCTGCAACAAATTCACCACGTGATACAGCAAGCAAATTATTGGCGTCAGGCTGGCTGATATTGGCTGCCTGCATAATTTTGTTTACTTCGTCAGCGGTAACTTTTACCGGCTCTGGTTGTGCGATCGTGTCAGATGCACCAGTATTTTGTTGTGAACCTGAGTACGTGCCGTTTTTACGTGCGAAGTATTCCTCTTTTGTGATTTCCGTAGCTCCCAGGGCCAGTGCTTTTTCCAGACCAGAAAGTTTGTTTGCGCGACCGTATTTTTCGCCGTCCTTATCGGTGAAAAGGAAGTAGAACGGTCCCTCACGCTCTACAGATGGTTCGTCTTCCACTTCGCATTCGGTTTTTTCGTTGTCCGGCATTGCCGTTTCCACTGCATCAGTTTCTGGTACTGGTGACGGGAGAGTACCAGCTGTGCCCTGATTTGTTCCTTCGTCATCTTCAAACACGCCCTTGGTAGTCAGGTATTCAGTGATGTATTTGTTCAGTGCTACGGGATCTTTGTGAATGTCGATCGGACGCTCACGGACAAGGCCAAAAATAGTCTGACGGTCGTAGCGAACGGCATCGGGTTGTTTGCGCATTGATGCGGAAATGCGCTTCCAGTCTTCGCGATCTTTGTCGATAACTTCATTTTTTGCCCAGCGATGGATGCTGCCGTCAATGTTTCCGGTATCAATATCGCCAGGCCAGAGAGCGTAGGCCAGTTCTTCATCCAGCGTTTTCCATGTCTGCTTGTATTCGCGACAAATGGCGGCAGTGACTGGGTTGATTTTTCCTGCTGAGTTTTCAGTGTTCTGTTGATTGACTCTGGCGCTGGCGAGATCAACAACAGACGTGTATTTTCCAGTCTCTTTGCGCTCTGCGTCCTGCCGTTTTTTCCAGTTACGTAATTCAGCCTGAATTTCGGGCCATTTGGCACCCGGATTACATTTGTGTTTAACCCATCCGATAGCGAACAGTTTGCGTTCCGGATACATAGCGTTAATTTCAGGCGTTTTCATCAGTGCTTCAACGATATGCCCGTCAAAGGTAGCAACGTCTTCCTGCAGTAATTCCTGCGCGTCAATCGCCATATCAACGGTGATGTTTTCACATGTACCGAACTTAACCAGGACCGCGTTCTGTACTTCAAGGGACAGCTTGTCAAAATTGACGTTCATCGGATCGGATTCTGGTTCGACCGGAATAAAGGAAGCGGATTCCTCATCCCAGCGGTTTTCCTGCATATATTCAGCATCCCAGGAATCGAGGGCAGGGCGGGGTATACCGGGTTTATCCTCGCAGACAAGAAATTTATAAGCGCAGTCCTGAGCAGCCGGATAATGTTCCAGGAATTGCCAGTGAAATTTTGCGCGGGCGCGACGTTCATCACCGGCTTCAATGGCAGTGGCTACAGCGACGGCACCTTCTTCCTTTATTGCCTGTTCGTCCGGAATGGCGGCGCAAATAAAGACTTTACTCATTTTGTTTTAACCTCATTACAGATTTCAGGGTGAACGAATCCCTGCCATTGCTGGCATTTTTAATCCGTTGGTATGGCGTTAATATGGCTGGCGGGTTATCCAGCCGGTATTTCGTTATTCAGGTTCAGCGATACTTTTTTTAACGGGAGGCATTCACCGGGGATTTTTTGTTCGTCCCTTACCTGAATGCAGGATGACTTACTGTCATAAATTCCGGTAATCACATTTTGTGGCTCACCCGTTATAAGAAAAACGGTCATCACCAGTGCAAATGCTGAAGTCACTGCTGTTCTCCGATAATACCAAGTTCAAGAAGGGCAATTCTGGAAAGTATGGAATTATCATTGAGAAGATAAGGTTCATATTTTCTCATCTTAATGGCATCTTCCGTAAACTCCCGGTTACTGAGCAGAACACCAATATCAAAACAACCGGTAATGACTCCAACTTATTGATAGTGTTTTATGTTCAGATAATGCCCGATGACTTTGTCATGCAGCTCCACCGATTTTGAGAACGACAGCGACTTCCGTCCCAGCCGTGCCAGGTGCTGCCTCAGATTCAGGTTATGCCGCTCAATTCGCTGCGTATATCGCTTGCTGATTACGTGCAGCTTTCCCTTCAGGCGGGATTCATACAG
>NZ_MECT01000565.1:0-19058 GCF_001722145.1 Shigella sp. FC1544 | reverse complement strand
TGACATCACCCCCCGGATCATGGACGACTGGGGGCAGTAATCATGCCGGGTCTGGCTGGCTAACACCCCATTATAAGGGGTACGAATAAAGTAACGGGGCAGATCGCGTTACGGAGATCGACCGACTGCTTGAGCAAAAGCCACGCTTAACTGCTGATCAGGCATGGGATGTTATTCGCCAAACCAGTCGTCAGGATCTTAACCTGAGGCTTTTTTTACCTACTCTGCAAGCAGCGACATCTGGTTTGACACAGAGCGATCCGCGCCGTCAGTTGGTGGATACATTAACACGTTGGGATGGCATCAATTTGCTTAATGATGATGGTAAAACCTGGCAGCAGCCAGGCTCTGCCATCCTGAACGTTTGGCTGACCAGTATGTTGAAGCGTACCGTAGTGGCTGCCGTACCTATGCCATTTGATAAGTGGTACAGCGCCAGTGGCTACGAAACAACCCAGGACGGCCCAACTGGTTCGCTGAATATAAGTGTTGGAGCAAAAATTTTGTATGAGGCGGTGCAGGGAGACAAATCACCAATCCCACAGGCGGTTGATCTGTTTGCTGGGAAACCACAGCAGGAGGTTGTGTTGGCTGCGCTGGAAGATACCTGGGAGACTCTTTCCAAACGCTATGGCAATAATGTGAGTAACTGGAAAACACCTGCAATGGCCTTAACGTTCCGGGCAAATAATTTCTTTGGTGTACCGCAGGCCGCAGCGGAAGAAACGCGTCATCAGGCGGAGTATCAAAACCGTGGAACAGAAAACGATATGATTGTTTTCTCACCAACGACAAGCGATCGTCCGGTGCTTGCCTGGGATGTGGTCGCACCCGGTCAGAGTGGGTTTATTGCTCCCGATGGAACAGTTGATCAGCACTATGAAGATCAGCTGAAAATGTACGAAAATTTTGGTCGTAAGTCGCTCTGGTTAACGAAGCAGGATGTGGAGGCGCATAAGGAGTCGCAGGAAGTGTTGCACGTTCAGAGATAATTAAGCCCGAATGCCCTCATATTCTGGAGGAATATGAGGGTGATAAAGTCTCAGGTATTGTGATGTTGGAGGGCTGGTTACTTTTTGAGTCCCGCAAACGCCGCCCGAATCTCATCCTCCGGCAACTGAATCCCGATAAACACCATCGTGCTATGCGGTTTTTCATCGCCCCACGGGCGGTCCCAGTCGGCGCTGTAGAGGCGCTGGACGCCCTGGAACAGCAGGCGGTTAGGTTCGCCGTCAATCCACAGCATCCCTTTGTAACGCAGCAGTTTATCCGCCGATTCCAGCAGCAGGTTTTCCATCACCCGGGAAACTTCGCTGATATCTACCGGGTAATCCAGTTCCACCACAATCGACGAAATATCGTTTTGTTTGTCCGCGATAAAGTGGAAACGCGGTTTGGTGCTGACGACGTTTTCTTCCAGCATAAAACCGTTGGTGTTGAACAGAAGGCCCAGGTCGATATCGCCGTGGGTAACGGTGTAGACCGGTGCGCGGGCGTTGATGCGCGCCAGGCGTTCACGCAGTTTCTCTGCTTCGCCTGCGACGTCGGTTTTCGTCAGCAGAATACGGTCGGCGTAGCCAACCTGGGACTGGGCGATGGTGAACTGGTTCATCTGCTCATCGGCATGTACCGCATCCACCAGCGCAATCACCCCGTCCAGCAGGTAGCGCTGGCATAAAATCTCATGGGAGAAGAAGGTCTGAATAATCGGGCCGGGATCGGCCATGCCGGTGCATTCAATGACCAGACGGTCGAACTGAATATTGCCCTTGTCGAGATTATCCAGCAGGTCGAGTAGTGCGTCTTCCAGCTCGTTGGAGCGCGAACAGCAGATGCAGCCGTTGGTCAGCGTTTTGATCTGCGTGGCGCGGTCGCCAATCAGTTGATCATCAACGGAGACTTCGCCGAATTCGTTTTCAATCACGGCAATCTTGTAGCCGTGTTGTTCGTTAAGAATATGGCGCAGCAGGGTGGTTTTGCCCGCGCCTAAAAAACCGGTGAGTAGGGTAACTGCAATCGGGTTCATGCTCTCTCCATTAACAACAGCGCATACCGCCTTTACCATCGCCGCCGTAGCGCGCGTTCTGGCGTTCACGGAAGAATTCTTCATAGCTCATGTACGGCTTGTCGGGATGGTTGGTCTTCATATGCTCGACGTAGTTGTCGTAGTCTGGAATGCCAATCAACATCTTCGCCGCCTGGCCGAGATATTTTTTTGCCTGTCCTAAGTTACCAAACATTTTGCCTTCCAGATATGCGTAAAGCCCGGAAGGTCCGGGCTAGGGATTTGCCGGATGCGGCGTAAACGCCTTATCCGGCCTACGATAGACACTTTGTAGGCCGGATACGCGCAGCGCATCCGGCAACCGGTTAGTGGTGCGAAGAGATCTTCACGCCGCCTTCCGGGATTGGAACGTACGGAGTTTCTTTGTCAGTACGTTTGTCGCTGTTACGCACCGCAAGCCAGGTTTTGAAACCGTAGAAGATGATGCTGTACACCACAATCAGGAACAGAATACTCAGGCCTGCGTTGGTGTAGTTGTTCACAACGATGTGGTTCATGTTGGCAATCTGCTGCGCCGTCAGGTCAGTACCGTTAGCAATCTTCTCTTTGTACTGGCTTGCCATGTAGAAGAAGCCTTCCATCTGCGGGTTGGTGCTGAACAGTTTCAGACCCAGCGCCCAGGTGGTGCAGATAAGCAGCCATACAGCCGGAACAACAGTTACCCAGATGTATTGGGTGCGCTTCATCTTAATCAGCACAACGGTGCCCAGTACCAGCGCTACGGCTGCCAGCATCTGGTTGGAAATACCGAACAGCGGCCACAGGCTCTTAACGCCGCCCAGCGGATCGACCACGCCCTGATACAGCAGGTAGCCCCACAGACCCACACAGCCCGCAGTACCGATGATACCGGCAACCAGAGAGTCGGTTTTTTTCAGGAACGGGATGAAGTTACCCAGCAGGTCTTGCAGCATAAAGCGGCCAGAACGAGTACCCGCATCCAGCGCGGTCAGGATGAACAGGGCTTCGAACAGAATACCGAAGTGATACCAGAAGCCCATGTCAGCCATCGGCAGCACTTTGTGGAACACGTGAGCGATACCTACCGCCAGCGTCGGCGCGCCACCTGCACGGTTCAGGACAGAAGGCTCACCAATGTCTTTCGCGGTTTGCAGGATCTGCTCTGGCGAAATCACGAAGCCCCAGGAGCTGACGGTCGCCGCCGCGTGTGCGGTAACGTCTTTCAGCTGCGCCATGATGATCGGCGCGTTCTCGCCACCCATTTCATGCAGGTTAGGCATGGTGATGCCAAGGCCAGCAGGCGGGGTATTCATCGCGAAGTAAAGACCCGGTTCGATGATGGACGCAGCAACCAGCGCCATAATCGCCACGAAGGATTCCATCAGCATTGCGCCGTAGCCAATGAAACGCGCGTCGGTTTCGTTAGCCAGCAATTTCGGCGTCGTACCGGAAGAGATCAGCGCGTGGAAGCCAGATACCGCACCACAGGCGATGGTGATGAACAGGAACGGGAACAGAGCGCCTTTCCACAGCGGGCCAGTACCGTCAATGTACTGGGTCATTGCAGGCATTTTCAGTTCCGGGTTCAGTACCACGATACCCAGCGCCAGGCCGACGATAACGCCGATTTTCAGGAAGGTTGCCAGATAGTCGCGCGGTGCGAGGATCAGCCACACCGGCAGCAGTGCGGAAACAAACGCATAGCCAATCAGCGCGAAGGTAATGGTGGTGTCTTTAAAGGTCAGTGCCGGACCCCAGTACGGATCGTGAGCAATCATGCCACCGAAATAGATAGAGGCAACCAGCAGCACGATACCAATAACAGAAACTTCACCTACACGCCCCGGACGGATAAAGCGCATGTAGATACCCATAAACAGCGCAATCGGTACGGTTGAGCAAACGGTGAAGACACCCCACGGACTTTCGGCCAGGGCTTTAACCACAATCAGCGCCAGAACGGCGAGGATGATGATCATGATTAAGAAACAGCCAAACAGCGCGATAGTCCCCGGTACTGGTCCCATCTCTTCTTTGATCATCTCACCGAGAGATGCGCCGTTACGGCGAGAGGAGATAAACAGCACCATAAAGTCCTGAACCGCACCGGCCAGTACTACCCCCGCCAGCAGCCACAGCGTGCCAGGCAGGTAGCCCATCTGCGCGGCGAGCACCGGACCAACCAGCGGACCGGCACCGGCGATAGCGGCGAAGTGGTGACCAAACAACACGTAACGGTTGGTCGGAACGTAGTTCAGACCGTCGTTGTTAATAACCGCAGGCGTCGCGCGCGTGGGGTCGAGTTTCATCACCTTCTGGGCGATGTACAGACTGTAGTAGCGATACGCCACCAGATACACCGACACAGAGGCGACCACGATCCACAGGGCGCTGACGTGCTCCCCCCGACGTAATGCAACTACCGCGAGGCAGAATGCACCGATGATTCCGAGAATCACCCAGGGTATGTGCTTGAATAGTTTTTTCGTATCCATAGTAAAACCTGGCATTTTACTCGTCGTCTTTTGGCTTACAGGTGCGGCAGCTGCGTTCGTTCACCTCTGTCACTTACTGTTGTAAGCTCCCGGGGATTCACTCACTTGCTGCCTTCCTGCAAACCAAAATTCATAGAGTAATTTGTTAATCATAGGCCGAAGCCGTTCTAGGTTTGCGTTGCGTTTGAGGAGGTAAATTGACCGCTATCCTGCAGTGATGTTGCCAGAGTTACGCGCGCGTAAAGTAAGGTAAATAACTGAGTGGTTATTTTAGGGACGTAAGCGGTCAGGAATGGCGGTGAGCGGTTGGGCAAGAATTAATCATCGGGTGGATATGTGATTGAGATCACAATAAAAATGCCCCTTCGACGAATACGTGAAGGGGCTGGAGCTTAAATCGCAGCTTCCATTTCCAGCATCACTGGATGGAAACGGCGTTTAAAGTAGATAAGTCCGTGACCTTCTGCACTGAGGATGATGTTTTTAATCTCCACCAGATACACCAGATGTGTGCCAATTGCCTGCACATCGCGGATCTCACCTTCAAGACTGGCCAGCGAACCTTTCAGCACCGGCTGCGCCAGCGGACCTTTTTGCCAGCATGAGAGGCTAAAACGCTCTTCCATCGCCATGCCTGTCATGCCCGCGAAGTGGCGTGCCATCAGTTCCTGCTCATGGTTGAGGACGTTGACGCACAACTTACCGTTGCCCTGAAAAACCGGGTTCATCGCACTGTTGGCGTTAATGCACACCATCAGCGATGGTGGTGTATCCGTGACCGAGCAGACGGCCGTTGCCGTAATCCCGCATTGTCCGGCGTCGCCCTCGGTGGTGATAATATTTACCGCTGCCGACAGGCTGGCCATCGCGTCACGAAAGCGCAGGCGCTGTTCATCTAATTGCATCTTAACCTCCTGCTGCGTTATTTCAGCAGCTTATCCAGCATGTTGATATCGTCGTTGTTGTGCAAGTGCGGCACAGTCCAGCCGTTCTGGTCGTATTCCGACAGGCAGCGATCAACCATCGCCATCATCTTGTCCATATTGCCGGAGCTTTGTGCCTGGCGCAGACACTGCAGGCGAATCTCATCCTGGCTACCGGAGTAGTTGATTTCATACAGTTCGTGGCGACCACCAAACTCGCTGCCAATGGCGTCCCACATCAGTTTGAGGATCTTGATGTGCTGGACGTGATCCATACCATTCGAACCGCGCACATACTTCGCCAGATACTGGTCGATCTGCGGATTGTTCAGGTCACGGGCACTGGAAGGGAGATAGATCAGGCCACTGGTAACGTTGCGTTCGATAATGTTTTTGATCTTCGCGTAGGCCATTGGTGCCAGTACGCGATAGGTTTGCAGTGCGGCATGATCCGGTAAATAAGCCCCGTTGACCCACGGCGTCGCTTCAGAACACATCGAGTCACTCAATGCCCAGAAGGTGTTGCGCCACGCCACCACTTCACCGAGATCGGCCTGTACACCACGGAACTCCAGGGTGCCGGTACATTCGAGTGATTTTTTCAGCAGTGCTGTAATGAAGTCTAATTTCACTGCCAGGCGCACACAGGCTTGCAGCGGATACATACGGGCAAAACCGCCTTCCATTGTCCAGCGACGGCAGCGATCGAAATCGCGGTAGATCAGTACGTTTTCCCATGGGATCAGCACGTTATCCATCACCAGAATCGCATCGTTCTCATCGAAGCGGCTGGAGAGCGGGTAGTCGTATGGCGAGCCGGTAGCACCCGCGACCATCTCATAAGAGGCGCGGGAGATTAATTTTACGCCATCGGCATCCATTGGCGCAACGAACATCAGTGCGAAGTCCGGGTTTTCGCCCATCACTTGTGCCGAGCCGAAGCCAATCATGTTGTAGTGAGTCAGCGCCGAGTTGGTGGCAACCACTTTCGCACCGCTGACGATAATCCCGGCGTCAGTCTCTTTTTCCAGCTTGATGTAAACGTCTTTTACTTTATCGGTCGGCAAATGACGATCGATCGGTGGGTTAACAATCGCGTGGTTAAAGTAGAGGCCAGTTTCCTGAATACGGGTGTACCAGTTACGGGCGTTCTGCTCGAACTGACCGTAAAAGCCCGGATTCGCGCCCAGTGCGCAACCGAAAGCAGCTTTGTAGTCTGGGGTACGGCCCATCCAGCCATAGCTCAGGCGTGACCACTCAGCGATGGCATCGCGTTGCTGGCGCAGGTCGTCGGCACTTTTCGCCACGCGGAAGAATTTATGGGTATAGCCGCCGCTGCCGGTGTCGGTGTTCCAGCACAGAGAGTCCTGCATCTCCGGTTTGTGTAGCGCGTCGTACAGTTGGGCAACAGACGCTGCCGCATTACGAAATGCCGGATGAGTAGTGACGTCTTTCACTCGCTCGCCATAGATATAGATCTCGCGACCATCCTGCAGGCTTTTCAGATACTCTTCCCCGGTGAACGGACGTTGGGTACTGGCGCGGAAATCTTCTGGTTTCATGTCGACCTCTACAGTATTAATCGGAATACGATTGTTAATTTTGTGTGTTGTTTTTGTTATTCAATTGAAGCTTGCAGGGGCGATTACGGGAAGAGACTTTTGGGACAATGGCTGGTACTTTTCAGGTCGGGTACGGTTTTGTGATCGAGGTCGCTTTTAGCGATTTTTGACGTTACTAAATCCCCTTGCTCCAGGCGGAGAAAGGGGAATAGCAGGTGGTGCCTGGTTTCCCGTTAAGGCTAAGGGATTTTCACGTCACAGGTACTTTTTTGGCGCGATAAGCACTGGGCGAGCAACCGACTAAGCGATTAAAAAAGCGCGCAAAATAAGCCGGATCCTTAAAACCGAGTTGCCAGGCAATATTGTTCACGGCGTTATCAGAAAACAGCAGCAGCCGCTTGGCTTCTCGCAGCTGCCTGTCGAAAATCAACCGTTTTGGCGGACGGTTGGCAAAGCGACGGCAGATGTCCGTGAGTCGTGATTCGGTGATATGCAGTTCGTTAGCGTAATCCGGTACTGTCCAGTGCTGATGAAAATGGCTTTCAATCAGCATATTAAAACGCTGGAACAGTTTTAATTCTCCGCGCATCCCGCTGGCGGCATGGTCGTCGAGTTTTGCGTTACGCAGCAGTAGGGTGAACACTGCCTGTGCCAGTAACGTCAGGGTGTGTTCCCGTCTAGGCAGTTGTTCCACCGATTCCCGCTCTATCAGTTGCCAATAGTGTTCCAGCGCCGCCAGTTCGTCGGGTTTATCTGCCAGTGACAGGCCCCCGGCAGGCCGAAGGTTTCCCGAGTGCCCGGATAAAGAACTTCCAGCAGGGGCCAGATCAGATCTTCCCGTACCGTCAACACATGACCGTCGGCGTCAGACTCCGTAATAAACGCATGAGGTACTGACGGCGGCGTCAGGACAAACAGGGGCGCTTCCACCGAGTAGCGATGATCGTCAAGCTGTAGCTCAATCTGTCCGCTATTGAGGAAATGCATCTGAAAGTACTGTTCGTGGCGATGTGGCAGCATATGGCGGCCAAAAAATGCCGCCATGCGGGCGAACGACTGATAATGCACATCGTCCGTGCCTAGGCTTTCATCGTACTCTTTGCTGATATCAATATTGGCAATCTGACGGTCACACATCGTCGTTCCTTACGGGGTCGCTCGCGGACGGGAGGACTGCATTGGAATCGCCCAGATAATCCCCGCACCAATCACCAGCAGCGCGGCAACAAACCACAATCCACTGTTAAAGCTGCCGGTCAAATCTTTCAACCAGCCGATCATAAACGGACTTAACGCTGAACCAATGTTGCCAGTGGCGTTGATCACCGCAATACCGATCGCTCGTGCCCGCAGGCTGATGGACTGATCCGGTGTTGTCCAGAAAATCGCCATTGCGCTGAATGATCCGGTCGAAGCCATAATGATCCCCAGCATCTGGATCATGTTGTGATCAGTTGCCGAAGCCAGTAACCAACCTGCGGCAGCGAACAAATAAGGAAGGGCGGTGTGATGCCTTCGTTCCTGGCGGCGATCTGAGTGACGGCTCCAGTAGACCATCCCGAGAATGGTACAAATCTGCGGTACGGCGGCCAGCAGGCCGATGGTGATATTACTGCTGCCCTGACTAAAACTTTGCAGGATCTGCGGTGTCCAGATGCTGATCGCACTAAGTGTGTTGGTCAGGCAGAAATACGCCAGGGTATACATCATCACCACCGGAGTGAAGATCTCCCGCCACATACTGCGTTGTTGCATGGCGTGGTGGCTGATGGCTCCCTCTGGCTGAACCAGCGTCAGACGATCGTTATCCATCATCTCTTGCAGGCATTTTTTGTCTTCTTTCGTCAGCCACTTAGCTTTGTCCGGTGAGTCATCAAGCCAGAACCACACCATGACGCCGAGTAATACCGACGGGAAGCCTTCCAGCAAAAACAGCCACTGCCAGCCTTTTAATGCCATGACGCCATCCAGCGACAAAATGTAGCCGGAAACGATCGAGCCCAACGCTGTCGTTACCGGCATTGCTACCATAAACAAGGCGTTGGCACGGGCGCGGAAATAGGCCGGAAACCAGAAGGTTAAATACAGCAGAATACCAGGCAGAAAGCCGGCTTCGGTAATGCCAACCAGTATACGCAGTACGTACAAGCTGGTGGGGCCAGTGGCAAACATGGTGGCAGTAGAGGCGATGCCCCAGAGCACCATGATGGTGGCGATCCAGCGCCGCGCACCGACAATACTCAGCATAATGTTGCTGGGAATGCCGAAGATGACATAAGCGGCATAGAACAGGGTGGTAGCGAGGCCAAACATGGTGGCGCTCAGACCGAGGTCGCGTCCCATCGTGAGTCCGGCAAAGCCGATGTTGATGCGATCAAGGAACGAGAAGATAAACAGCACGAACAGAAAGACGATCAGGCGGCGAAATAGCTTCTTAATAACCGCCTGTTGTCCGGCAGTCAGCGCTTTATGCTGATTCGCCGGATCGATACTCTCCGGTATGGCAGGTGAGGTGTCGCTCATTTTTCTTCCTCTAATGGGATTTTTGTAGGGTACGACAAGGTTTATGGCGGATGCGGCGTAACGCCTTATCCGGTCCGCGATTTGGTACGGCTTTTTGCCGGATGCGGCGTAAACGCCTTATCCGGCCTACGGTTTGGTGCGAGTGTAGGCCGGATAAGTGCAGCGCATCCGGCATTAATACACGCCGGGCTTCACGGCGGTGGCCTGCGCACCAAACCGTGCTGCCAGCGCTTCAGCGGCGCGGGCGAGCAGGGTGGTGTCAACGCCGACGGCGACAAACAGCGCGCCCAGTTCCAGATAGCGTTTTGCCAGTTGCTCATTGGCGATCAGGATCCCCGGCGCTTTGCCCGATTCACGGATCTGCACGATCGCCTGCTCAATGGCGGCCTGTACTTCCGGGTGCTGCGGATTACCGGCATAACCCATATCGGCGCTCAGATCCGCCGGGCCGATAAACACGCCGTCGACGCCTTCCACGTCCAGAATCTGCGGTAAGTTCTTCATTGCCTCACGCGTTTCGATCTGCACCAGCACGCACATTTGATCGTTGGCTTTTTGCAGGTAATCAGGAATACGATTCCAGCGCGAGGCGCGGGCCAGCGCACTGCCCACACCGCGAATACCGGCGGGGGGATAACGGGTGGCGCGTACCGCTTCACGGGCTTCGTCAGCGTTTTGTACCATCGGCACCAGCAAGGTTTGTGTGCCGACGTCCAGCAGTTGTTTGATTTGCACCGGATCGTTCCACGACGGACGTACTACCGGCTGGCTGGGGTAGGGCGCAATCGCCTGTAGCTGGGTGAGCACGGTTTGCACGTTATTCGGCGCGTGCTCACCGTCGATCAACAACCAGTCGAATCCTGCTCCGGCCAGTAACTCTGCGCTGTAGCTGCTACTCAGTCCCAGCCATAATCCGATCTGCGGACGGCCTGCTTTCAGCGCCGCTTTAAAGCTGTTTTCCATCGTTCTCTCCTTAAACAAAGCGGCAGCTAATGGAACCCATGTTGCCGTAATCGACGTGGAAGGTGTCGCCCTTACGCGCCGGAACCGGGCGGGTGAACGAACCACCGAGAATGATTTGCCCGGCTTCCAGTTGTACGTCATACGGTGCGAGTTTGTTCGCCAGCCAGGCCACGCCGTTTGCCGGATGATTCAGCACGCCAGCGGCGACGCCGGTTTCTTCAATCACGCCATTGCGATACATCAGGGCGGAGATCCAACGCAGATCCAGTTCGTCTGGTTTGATCGGACGACCACCGAGGATCACCCCGGCGTTGGCGGCGTTATCAGAAATGGTGTCGAACACTTTGCGCGGGCGCTGGGTTTCCGGATCGATGTTGTGGCAGCGAGCGTCGATCAGCTCCAGCGCCGGGATCACGTAGTCCGTGGCGTTGTAGACGTCGAACAGCGTGCAGTTTGGCCCACGCAGCGGTTTTGCCAGCACGAAAGCCAGCTCCACTTCAATGCGCGGCACGATAAAGCGATCGGTCGGGATATCGCTGCCATCGTGGAAGAACATGTCATCCAGCAGGGCACCGTAATCTGGTTCGCTGATCTGCGAGCTGGCCTGCATTGCTTTTGAGGTCAGACCGATTTTGTGGCCTTTCAGCGTACGGCCTTCGGCGATTTTCAGGCGAACCCATTCGCGCTGCACCGCGTAAGCGTCTTCGATGGTGATCTCTGGGTAATCCAGCGAGATCGCGCGGATCTGTTCGCGCTGTTTTTCTGCCTGATCCAGACGCTGGGCGATCAGGGTGTGGGTGTGTTTATCGAACATAGCGATATCCTGTGGCATTGCCGGATGCGGCTGCGCCTTATCCGGCCTACGGTGTACGGTTTGGGGTTTTGTAGGCCCGGTAAGCGCAGCGCCACCGGGCAATCTGCGCGCTACTTAAACAATGCGTGCACGTTGTTTTGTTTAAAATTCAGCGTCGGATGCAGCTCTTCAATCTCAAACGACAACGCCAGCAGGCGGCTCTCCATCAGGGCGGCGAAGTGCGTTTTAATCAGTTCAAACAGCATTTCACCCGCCTGCTGACGGCTTTCCAGGCTGCGACCTGCGCCGATTTTCAACGTCATATGCACGAAGGCATAATCACGCTGCCCGTCGGCCATCTGCCAGGTATCGACCCAATGCACGCGGCTGCGAATACCCGCCAGCGGAAAAATACCCGTGGCTGCCAGCGTCGGATTCACTTTGGCGAACAACCCCGGCAGGTCGGCTTCTTCGCGGATGTTGTCACTGCATTCAACGATAAAGTGCGGCATAAAACGTCCTTACGCGGGAAGCGGGAAAACAGCGTTAACCTGACCGGTGCCAGAGCTTGGGAATAGCTCGGTGATAAACTCCACCTTGCCGTCGTATTTATCCCAGCCGAGCATCCCCAGCAGCATCACCGTGTCGTGCATATTGCCTTCGCCGTAGCAGTAGTCGGCGTACTCCGGCAGCATATTGCAGAACTCTTTGAACTGGCCTTCGCGCCACAACTTCACCACGCGCTCGTCCATCTGGCGGTCGAACTCGCGGGTGTAGCTGTTCATCCCTTCTTCTGCACGCTGATCGTCAATAAAGCGGTGCGATAACGAACCGCTGGCAAGGACCGCCACGGTGCCGTCGTACTGTTCGATCGCTTTCAGAATCGCTTCGCCCAGCTTGCGGCTGTCGGCAAAATCGTGAACCGTGCAGAAAGCCGAAATGGAGACCACTTTGAAGTGCTTGTCTTCATTCATGTAGCGCATCGGCACCAGCGTGCCGTATTCCAGTTTCAGGCTGGGAATGTTGTGCGCTTTTGCCCGCACGCCGAGCTTTAAGGCTTCATCGGCAATAAGCTGCCCCAACTCCGGGTTGCCCTCGTAGTTGTAGGTCATATCGCGGATAAAATGCGGCAGCTCGTTGCTGGTGTAGACGCCTTCAAAATGGTCTGCACAGTTGATGTGATAAGCACTGTTGACCAGCCAGTGGGTATCGAAAACGATAATGGTATCGACGCCCATTTCCCGGCAACGCTTGCTGATCTCTTTATGCCCGTCGATCGCGCCTTGGCGGCAACCGTGGTTTTTCCCTGGCAGTTCAGAGAGATACATCGACGGTACGTGCGTGATCTTGGCGGCTAACGCTAACTTACCCATATCAGACTCCCCATTTCGGAATTGGATGGTCGCCCATGGAAATGCAGACGTTCTTCATTTCCGCGAACACTTCGAAGCTGTACTCACCGCCTTCACGCCCGGTGCCGGAGGCTTTTACGCCGCCAAATGGCTGGCGCAGGTCACGCACGTTCTGGGTGTTGACGAACACCATGCCAGCTTCAATGCCACGCGCCAGGCGTAACACTTTGCTGACATCCTGTGTCCAGATGTACGACGCGAGGCCGTACTCCACGTCGTTTGCCAGGCGTAAGCCTTCAGCTTCGTCTTTAAACGGCAGCAGGCAGGCGACCGGCCCGAAAATCTCTTCTTGGGCGACTCGCATACGGTTATCAACGTCTGCCAGCACCGTTGGGCGCAGGAAGTTGCCGCCTTTCAGGTGTGCAGGCAGGTCAGACGGTTTATCCGGGCCGCCCGCCAGCAGGGTGGCGCCTTCTTCAATGCCGAGACGGATATAGCCGGAGACTTTTTCCCAGTGCTGCTGGCTGATAAGCGCGCCAACCTGGGTATTCGGATCGTTCGGATCGCCCACGCGCAGACGGTTGGCGCGTTCGGCAAAGCGTTTAACGAATTCCGGGTAGATGCTTTGCTGAATAAAGATGCGTGAACCGGCGGTGCAGCGTTCGCCGTTGATCGAGAAGATGGTGAACAGGGCGGCGTCCAGCGCGCGTTCAATATCGGCATCTTCAAAAATCAGCACCGGCGATTTACCGCCCAGTTCCATGGAGTATTTTTTCATCCCGGCGTTTTTCATGATGTTGCGCCCGGTGGCCGTACCGCCGGTGAACGACACGGCACGTACGTCATGATGACGAACCAGCGCATCCCCTGCGGTTGCGCCGTAGCCCTGTACCACGTTCAGCACGCCTGCCGGAATACCGGCTTCCAGCGCCAGCTCACCCAGGCGGTCAGCGGTCAGCGGGGAGAGTTCCGACATTTTCAGTACCGCGGTATTGCCCAGCGCCAGACACGGCGCGACCTTCCATGTGGCGGTCATAAACGGTACGTTCCACGGCGATACCAGCGCACAAACGCCCACCGGCTGCACCAGCGTGTAGTTGAGCATCTTGTCGTCAACCGGATAGGTCTTGCCGTTCATCTGCTGGCAGACTTCCGCGAAAAATTCAAAGTTGTGGGAAGCGCGTGGGATCAACACATTTTTGGTCTGATGGATCGGCAGGCCGGTGTCCGCGGTTTCCATCGCGGCGATCTCTGGCACGTTCTGGTCGATCAGATCGCCCAGACGGCGCATCAGGCGCGCACGCTCTTTCATCGGCAGATTGGCCCATTTCGGGAACGCCTCTTTCGCTGCCGCTACCGCCTGATTGATCTCCGCTTCACCGCCAGAGGCCACATCCGCCAGCACTTCACCCGTTGCCGGATTGGTGGTCTGGAAGTAGTCGTTACCTGCAACATTTTTGCCGTTGATCCAATGATTTACTTTTTTCATTTCGCTGTATCCTCACTCACAATTCGGTTCACCAGGCGGCCCACGCCTTCTACTTCCACCACTACTTCATCGCCAGGCACCACGTCAGATAAGCCTTTGGGTGTGCCGGTGGCGATCATGTCGCCCGGATTCAGGGTCATAAATTCACTTAAGTAGGCGATCAGGAAGGGCACGCTGAAGATCAGATCGGCGGTGGTGCCTTGCTGGCGTAACTCGCCGTTGACGAAGGTGCGAAGGGGCAGATTATGCGGGTCCGGGATCGCCTCTTTCGGCACGATGGTTGAAAGCATCGGCGTCAGTCCGTCGCGGCTTTTTACCCGCAGGTTAGGGCGGTAGTAGTTTTCCAGATAGTCACGAATGGCGTAGTCGTTACACACGGTGTAGCCCGCGACATAATCCATGGCATCGGCTTCGCTGACGTTTGCCAATAACTACCACCAGCTCCGCTTCATAGTGCATGTATTCAATATTGTTTGGACGCACGGAGGTCTGGTTATCGCCAGTGAGGGTATTTGGCGCTTTCAGGAACACCAGCGGTTCTTCCGGTGGCTTAAATTCCAGTTTGCTGGCGTGGTCGGCGTAGTTCAGGCCGAGGGCAAACAGCGTGCCGTGCGGGTGTGGCTGCGTTGGGAAGCTCTTGCGCGTGGTCACTTCACGTTCGTCCACTACCGGATTTTCCAGCGGCGGGAAACCTTCTGCGAGAACACGAACGCGCTCGCCTGGCTGTATTTCCACGCGCGCCTGTGGCGTGCCGAGCAGAATGGCGTCGCCTGGATTCAGCGTGGCAAATTCGCTCAGGGCGCTCAGCAACTGCGCGGCGTTACGTTGTAAATCGGCGGTATTCCAGTGATCGGCAGGACGCCCGTTGATCTCGGTATATATGGTCAGATTATCGACATTGCTGAGAGCCACGGTTTCGCCAATGGGGCAGAATCCATCACGACATTTTGCTTTGATTGCCGGGCGGTAAAAGCTCTCTTCCGGCAGGCTGACGTCGTTAGCCAGCGCATATCCGGCGATGTACTCTGCCGCATCTTCTTCACGTACTTTCGTCGCCGTTTTTCCCACAATCAGCGCAACAGTCGCACCGCTCAGTACCTTTTCACCCTGTGGAAAGGGAATCGGTTCACCGCAACCAATCACCGTATTGCGCGGTTTAATAAACCAGACCGCAGTTTTAGGCGGGGCTTTGTAGGGGGATTGCTGGAACGCTTCCTGCCATGCATCAAGTTGGCAGCGATGGTTCAACGCTACGGCGAAGATAGTGCCTTTCATTACCACTCCTCGGATTCGATCATCTTAATCATTAATATGTTAATGATTACTTTTATTCCCGATTGCGTAGTTTGGCAAAAGTAAGTGATGTAAATGTGATCTAATTAACAAACCATTTACATTTAAAGATAATAAAATATTAAATATCAGTAAGTTAATAAAATATCATCAATTTTGATAAAATCAGGAATTGCAGGGGCAGCGCAGTCCCGGTAACGTGACGATTAACTGTTTCTATATTAATGATTTTGAATTTTTCAGGGGAAAGATAATGCACGACTCACTAACCATTGCGTTGCTCCAGGCGCGAGAAGCGGCGATGAGTTATTTTCGCCCAATCGTTAAACGGCATAATTTGACTGAGCAACAGTGGCGCATCGTGCGTATTCTGGCGGAAAGCCCATCAATGGATTTTCACGATCTGGCGTATCGCGCCTGCATTTTGCGCCCAAGCCTGACCGGGATTCTCACGCGGATGGAACGCGACGGTTTAGTGTTGCGATTAAAGCCGATCAATGATCAGCGGAAGCTCTATATCTCGCTAACCAAAGAGGGGCAGGCGCTGTATAACCGCGCTCAGACACAGATTGAAGAAGCCTATCGGCAGATTGAAGCTCAGTTTACTGCCGAGAAAATGCAACAGTTAACCCATCTGTTAGAGGAATTTATTGCTCTGGGCAATTCCCGACAAGAAGCCATCCCGGGCGATAATGAATAACTTTTTAGTATCTGATAACCAGCGCCTGGTTTTTCCATGGATGGCGGGTTACACCTTTTCATAAAGTTTTTGCTTTCCAGGCCGAAAATCTTGCATCGGTCCACAGGAAAGAGAAACCATGTTAAAACGTATCAAGATCGTGACCAGCTTACTGCTGGTTTTGGCCGTTTTTGGCCTTTTACAACTGACATCAGGCGGTCTGTTCTTTAATGCCTTAAAGAATGACAAAGAAAATTTCACTGTTTTACAAACCATTCGCCAGCAGCAATCCACGCTGAATGGCAGCTGGGTCGCGTTGTTGCAGACGCGTAACACCCTCAACCGCGCGGGTATCCGCTACATGATGGATCAGAATAATATTGGTAGCGGTTCAACCGTTGCTGAGCTGATGCAGAGTGCCAGTATTTCGCTGAAACAGGCGGAAAAAAACTGGGCGGATTACGAAGCGTTGCCGCGTGACCCGCGTCAGAGCACCGCCGCAGCGGCAGAGATCAAACGTAATTACGATATTTATCACAATGCGCTGGCGGAGCTGATCCAACTGTTAGGTGCAGGCAAAATCAACGAGTTCTTTGATCAGCCGACCCAGGGATATCAGGACGGTTTCGAGAAGCAGTATGTGGCTTACATGGAGCAAAACGATCGGCTCTATGATATCGCCGTCAGCGATAACAATGCCTCCTACAGCCAGGCGATGTGGATTCTGGTGGGCGTGATGATCGTCGTACTGGCGGTCATCTTCGCCGTCTGGTTCGGTATTAAAGCCTCGCTGGTAGCGCCAATGAATCGCCTGATTGACAGCATTCGTCATATTGCAGGCGGCGATCTGGTGAAACCGATTGAGGTGGATGGCTCTAATGAGATGGGGCAACTGGCAGAGAGTTTGCGCCATATGCAGGGAGAGCTGATGCGTACCGTCGGTGATGTGCGCAACGGGGCCAATGCCATCTATAGCGGTGCCAGCGAAATCGCCACCGGCAATAACGATCTCTCTTCGCGCACCGAGCAACAGGCCGCTTCGCTGGAAGAGACGGCAGCCAGCATGGAGCAACTGACCGCAACGGTGAAGCAGAACGCCGAAAATGCGCGCCAGGCCAGCCATCTGGCGTTAAGTGCTTCTGAAACGGCGCAACGCGGCGGCAAAGTGGTAGATAACGTGGTGCAGACTATGCGCGATATCTCCACCAGTTCGCAGAAAATCGCCGATATTATCAGCGTAATTGACGGCATTGCCTTCCAGACCAATATTCTGGCTTTGAACGCGGCGGTTGAGGCTGCGCGTGCGGGTGAGCAAGGGCGCGGTTTTGCGGTGGTCGCGGGAGAAGTGCGTAATCTGGCTCAGCGCAGCGCCCAGGCGGCTCGTGAAATTAAAAGCCTGATTGAAGACTCGGTGGGGAAAGTGGATGTTGGCTCTACGCTGGTCGAAAGCGCCGGGGAAACAATGGCGGAGATTGTCAGCGCCGTGACCCGCGTGACGGACATTATGGGCGAAATTGCTTCTGCTTCTGATGAGCAGAGCCGTGGTATCGATCAGGTTGGCTTAGCGGTTGCTGAGATGGACCGGGTAACTCAACAGAACGCAGCGCTGGTGGAAGAGTCTGCCGCTGCCGCCGCCGCGCTGGAAGAGCAGGCCAGTCGCCTGACCGAAGCAGTGGCAGTGTTCCGGATTCAGCAACAGCAGCGTGAAACATCGGCTGTGGTAAAAACCGTGACGCCAGCTGCGCCGCGTAAAATGGCCGTGGCAGATAGCGAGGAGAACTGGGAAACATTTTAATCGCCATGAAAATGCCCGATAAGCAAAATGTTATCGGGCATAAGGAGATTAATCTTTACGTGGGTCGTTGATCGGCTGACGAACCAGGAAGATGTACGCCAGTGCCCCCGCTGCGGTGACGCAACCGCAGATGATTAGTGCCAGACGGAATGAGTGGGTGGTATCAACAATAAAACCAGTAATGATCGGCGCAAAAGAGGCGCAGATGAAGCTGGCAAAGTTCTGGATACTGCCCACCGACGCAGTCATGCGAGAAGCAACTGCGACGTGGATCAAGCCCCAGCAGGATGTTCCGGCAAAGTGAATACAGAACAGTGCCATGCCAATCAGCAGAACCGCCGTCATGGATGTTGTCGCTTGTGGTACTATCAGCGTAAAGGCGGCAGAACAGAACATCCCGGCAATAATGCAGATCTTACGGCTTTTAATCGGAGCCATTCCCCCTTTGACCAGCCAGTCGGTAACGTAACCGTTGACCAGCATCCCGGCAGCCCCAAACAGGAAAGGGATAGCCGCCATCAACCCTGTGCTTTTTAAATCCAGGTAATAGGCTGTTTGCAGGTAACCAGGAAGCCAGGCCAGATACAGCCACGCAGTGTAGTTGATGGCACTGAATCCGAGCATCATTCCCCACATTGTACGGTTACGGAACAGGCTGCGCCATTCGGCAAAACTGAGCGGATCTCGGCGGGCATTGACGCTACCTGCATTGAGATAAGCTTGCTCAACGGCAGTCAGTTCTACGTGCTCGCGGTTGCGATAGAGCATATACCAGCCGATGGCGAGAAAAATCCCCAGTACACCAATGGTAATAAACATCCCGCGCCAGCCCATCACCAGCATCATCGCCGCCAGAATCGGTGGGCTTACGGCAACGCCAATGGTAGAAGCTGCGTTGAAGAAGCCCATCGGGCGTCCGCGCTCTTTGATGTTGAACCAGTCGTTGGTAATGCTGCCAACTTACTGATTTAGTGTATGATGGTGATTTTAAGGTGCTTGCGTGGCTTCCATTTCCATCAGATGTCCTTCCTGCTCCGCTACTGAAGGCGTGGTGCGTAACGGCAAAAGCACTGCCGGACATCAGCGCTATCTCTGCTCTCATTGCCGTAAAACATGGCAACTACAGTTCACTTACACCGCCTCTCAGCCCGGTACGCACCAGAAA
>NZ_MECT01000564.1:0-19060 GCF_001722145.1 Shigella sp. FC1544 | reverse complement strand
ACTGGCCGATAAACCGGGTCGGCGAACTGCTCCCCTGGCGCGTAGCACTGCCGACTGAATAACACATCCCCGTCAATACGGTTCTTGCTGCACGCTTACCATTATCTCGCCGATCAGGGATTTGATTCGTTGCAGGAGATGGTAGGTCTGGCGAATAACAATATTGTCCCGGCGGAAGATTTAGACCGCAGTTATATTGTCTATCCCCGTATCAATCTTGATAAATGTGTTGGCTGTGGACGCTGTTATATTTCCTGTTACGACGGCGGTCACCAGGCGATGGAATGGAGCGAGAAAACCCGCACACCGCATTGTAATACCGAGAAATGTGTGGGTTGTCTGCTTTGTGGCCACGTCTGCCCGGTGGGTTGTATTGATCTCGGAGAAGTGAAGTTTAAGAAGGGAGAGAAAGAACACCCGGTAACGTTGTAAAACCAGAGACGCATCCGGCATTTGGTTCCTGTCGCCGGATGCGGCTTGAACGCCTTATCCGGCCTACAAAACCATACAAATCAGTATGTTGAGCTCATTGTAGGCCGGATAAAACGCGCCAGCGTTGCATCCGGCATTTGGCTCCTGTCGCCGGATGCGGCGTGAACGCCTTATCCGGCCTACAAAACCACACAGATCATGATGTTATGTGCGTTTATGACCGAATGCGGACCACAATCATTTCACTTCTTACGCGCGTATTTCAGTGAATCCAGCGCTACGGCGAAGATAATAATCGCCCCTTTGATGATGTACTGCCAGTATGGGTTTACGCCGATATACGTCAGGCCATAGTTGATGACGGTAAAAATAATTACCCCGGTCACCACGCCAATCACCGTCCCCACACCGCCGCTGAACGATACACCGCCTACCACGCACGCCGCGATAGCATCCAGTTCATACATAAAGCCGAGGTTGTTGGTGGCAGAGCCGATACGTCCGGCTTCTAACATCCCGCCGAAGGCATAGAACACACCAGACAACGCGTAGATCATCAGCAGGTTCAGGCCGACGTTGACACCAGATACTTCGGGTTACCGCCAATGGCAAAAATGTTCTTACCGAAGCGGGTTTTGTTCCACAACACCCAGACGAACGCCACCGCAATCAACGCGTAGAAGGTGATGTAAGAGAGACGGAAACTCCCCAGCGCGACAAAGCCCTGAGCAAAGGTAGAGAAGCCACTGTCAAAACCAGAAATTGGCGACGCCCCGACAAAGTCGTAATAGAGCGAGTTGATGCCATAGACGATGATCATCGTGCCGAGCGTGGTAATGAACGGCGTCACGTTGAGATAAGCGATAATCAGACCGTTGATCAAACCGATCACCGCACCAATGGCACAGACAATCAGAATAACCAGCGCAATCGGCATCGTCGCCATTTCCGGGAACACTTTGTTGGCGTTATCCATGGACTGCAATAATGTCGCTGCCACCACTGCCGCCAGCCCTACTTGACGCCCCGCAGAAAGGTCGGTCCCCTGGGTGACAATTAACCCTGCCACACCGAGCGCGATAATAATACGCACCGATGACTGGGTGAGAATATTACTTAAGTTCAACAGACTTAAAAATGTTGGGTCCTGGAAAATAATAATCGCCAGCAAAACTAAAAGAACGACGTAAATACCGCCCTCTTTCAGGTAAGTAAGAAAACTTTTCTTATTTAACGCACTCATGGGAAGCCCCTAATCTTAAAGGTGCAAAGACGCAAGACGCAGAATTTCGTTTTGCGTTGTTGTTTTTGTGTCGACAATTCCGGAAACGAGACCGTTGCTCATGACCAGAATACGGTCTGTTATCCCTAACAACTCAGGCATTTCAGAGGAGATAATAATAATCCCTTTGCCTTTCTTCGCCAGTTCGGCAATTAACTGATAAATTTCAAACTTCGCCCCGACATCAATACCGCGCGTCGGTTCATCGAGCATTAATATTTCTGGTTGCGTTAGTAGCCAGCGACCAATAATCACCTTTTGCTGATTACCACCGGAGAGCGAACCAATTTGCGTCCGATGACCCGGCGTTTTTACCCGCATCGAATCAATCACCCACTGGGTATCGCTTTTCATCCGCGAGTTATCCAGTAAACCAACTTTATTTTTGTAGTTGCGAATATTGGAAATTAACGAGTTAAAACCGATATCCAGATAGGCATAAATTCCCGTTGAGCGGCGCTCCTCAGTTACCAGAGCAAATCCGTGGTTTATGGCTTCATTGGCATTATGGTTATTGATCTTTTTGCCGTGCAACGTAATGGTGCCGGCCGATTTCTCGCGAATACCAAATAACGTCTCAACAATATCGGTACGTTTCGCCCCCATCAGCCCGGCAATACCGAGGATCTCCCCTTTATGCAGATCAAACGAGACATCACGGATCGACGGCTGGCGC
Source organism: Shigella sp. FC1544 (assembly GCF_001722145.1). Taxonomy (NCBI): domain Bacteria; kingdom Pseudomonadati; phylum Pseudomonadota; class Gammaproteobacteria; order Enterobacterales; family Enterobacteriaceae; genus Shigella; species Shigella sp. FC1544. Next base: position 16,670 of record NZ_MECT01000564.1, on the reverse strand, counting down.
AGTGACGTCAGGTTACGCACCTCGAGGATGACTTCGCCCGGCTTGTTTTCTTTGTCAGGGAAACGCTGGTTAAGAGAACGCCCAACCATCATGGCGATGATCTTGTCCATCGTCAGTCCTGCCAGCGGTTCGGTGGCGATCCACTGACCGTCGCGCAATACGGTAACTTCATCACATAACTGGAAGATTTCCTCCATTTTATGCGAGATATAAACAATACCGCAGCCGCGCTCTTTTAATTTACGAATAATAGTGAACAGATGATTGACCTCTTTTTCGGTTAACGAAGAAGTCGGTTCATCCATAATCACAATTTTCGCGTTATAGGAAAACGCTTTGGCGATTTCGATCATCTGCATTTGCGAAACAGATAATGTGCCGACGCGCGCACGCGGATCGATATCAATATCCAGTTCATCAAAAATCGCTTTGGTTTCGCGGTACATTTTGTCCTGATCGACAAACATGCCTTTGGTGGGGTATCGCCCAAGCCACATGTTGTCCATCACCGAACGTTGTAATACCAGGTTTAACTCCTGGTGTACCATCGAAATACCATTTTCCAGTGCTTCTTTGGCCGAATGGAAATCGATCTCTTTACCCTGGAATAAAATGGTGCCGGAGTCTTTTTGATAAATACCAAACAAGCATTTTAATAATGTTGATTTTCCTGCGCCGTTTTCCCCCATTAATGCATGGATAGAATGTGGCCGGACTTTTAAATTAACGTTATCAAGTGCCTTAACACCAGGAAAGGACTTGTTGATACCGCTCATTTCCAACAAGTATTCCCCGGAGGACGGAGTCGTTGAGCTGACCATATAATTTTACCTTGTTGGTCATACAATAAGGGCGCAGTAATAGACTGCGCCCAATCAGTCTTATTTCTTGCTGAATTCAGCCAGGTTGTCTTTATCTACGCCAACATAAGGTACGCGGACCACTTTGTTGTCGATTTTCCAGTTGGTGCCATCAGCCGCACCTTTACCATCGGCCAGGTTTTTCGCCAGATCAAAGGTCGCTTTCGCCTGGTTGTTAGCATCGTTCAGTACGGTGCCCGCCAGTGCACCGGATTTCACCAGCGCCAGCGCTTCTGGCAGAGCATCGACGCCAAACACCGGAATGCTGGACTTGTTGTGTGCTTTCAGTGCTTCTACCGCGCCCATTGCCATCGCATCGTTGTTGGCGATAACCACTTCGATTTTGTTGGCGTTCGGGCCAGACAGCCAGGCGTCCATCTTATCTTTCGCCTGAGCGGTATCCCACATTGCGGTATCTAACTGTAACTGTTCAGTTTTGATGCCTTTATCGTTCAATTCTTTAATCACGTAAGTGGTACGTGCTTCTGCATCCGGATGGCCCGGTTCACCTTTCAGCAGTACGGACTGAATCTGACCGTCTTTGTTCAGATCCCAACCCTGATTCGCCGCCCAGTGTTTAGCAATCAAATCGCCCTGAATAATGCCGGACTCTTTGGAGTCAGTGCCAACGTAGTAGGCTTTGTCGTAGCTATCCAGCGCCTTACGAGACGGTTCTTTGTTGAAGAAAACCACCGGCACGTTTTGCCCACGCGCTTTCTCAATCACCGTACCCGCAGCTGCCGGGTCAACCAGGTTGATTGCCAGTGCCTTCACCCCTTTCGCCAGCAATACGTCGATCTGATCGTTCTGCTTGGACTGGTCATTCTGAGAATCATTCATCAGCAGCTGAACATCTGGCGCGGCTTTCGCATCTTGCTCAATAGCCTTGCGCACTACAGACATAAAGTTATCGTCGTACTTATAGATTGTTACACCAATGCGAGTATCAGCAGCGTGTGCAGCGGCACCGAATAACATGCTGGCCATCACAGCAGACAGGGTTAACACCTTCTTATTCATGGTATCTCCGGTTTTTCTTATGCAGGGTAGTGCTTGAGATAAATGCTCGGCAGGGCAGTAGAGTTAATGAAGTGTTACTGAACGCCGAAGCTCACTTTTTAAAATTCGTTCTTCCATGCCCGGTAACGCTCCAGAAAACGGCTTTAATTGTTGTTATGACGCTATTACCTCGGTGAAAGTGATTATTCACTGTTACATACGGGTTACAACGTTAAAACGGTGCAATCATAGCTATCACATTGTTAAGATACTGTGAAATCACTCACAGATTGAAAGCGGTTACATCGCCTGATTTGTTGAGTTAGTGATCGCCGCCGCATTCTGGCGCGTTGCGACAGAATGGCGACGCACTAACGTCGGCATAAAACAGTGGCTGGCACGAGGATCAATATTGCCTGCTGCCCCCTGCAAGGCCAGTTCGGTGGCTAATTTAGCCATTGAAGCAATGGGATAACGCACGGTCGTTAATTGCGGGTCGGTGTAACGGGCGATGGGAATATCATCGAAACCGATGATTGAGAGATGTAACGGAATCGCAATGCCATTATCTTTTAATGCTGTCAGTGCGCCAGCGGCCATATTGTCGTTATAAGCAAATATAGCGGTAAGTTGTAGATTGCGCCCCAGCAGTTCAACCATCGCCGCCTCACCGCCCGGCATGTCCGGCGTACCAGTGCCAATCCAGCTTTCCGGCGGAATAATATCCTGCTCTTTCAACGCACTCATCCAGCCTGCTTTACGCATGGCGTCATCTTCAATGCCGTGAGTGGAAGAAAGATAACCAATACGTTGATGACCGTTATTCAGCAACATGCGCGTCGCCATTCGGGCACCGCTGAGATTATCCAGGCAAACGCAACGATGGGCGTACCCCGGCACAACGCGGTTGATTAACACCATACCGGGAATGTTATCCATAAATTGCGCCAGTTCATCGTCACTCAATGCTTTTGAGTGAACAATCAACGCATTACAACGCTGGCGAATTAACACCTCAATGGCGTGACGCTCTTTTTCCGCTTCATGATAGCTATTGCCGATTAGCACGTATTTCTGATGCTGCTGAGCGACTAGATCCACCGCTTTTACCAGCGCGCCGAAAAACGCATCAGAAACGTCCATCACCACCACGCCAATGGTGTCGCTAACCTGAGTTGCCAGCGCCTGGGCATTGGCGTTTGGCCGATAATCCAGCTCACTCACGGCTTTCATTACTGCTTCACGCGTGTCGGCACTGACCAGCGTGCTGTTATTGAGCACCCGGGAAACCGTTGCCACAGAGACGCCAGCCTGACGCGCTACATCACGAATGGTGATCATATTCACTACCTGTTATGAGATTGCAGTAAATGACTGCTTGCTGGCGGCTATTTTGTCAGCACTGAATACAGGACTTCGTGAATCGAGTCACAGCAATGGAAACGGTTACAGCCGTTTTGTTAACGAATGTGATCCAGATCGTTATCTTGATGTTTTAGATATTGCCGTTCCGGCAGCACGCAAAGTTAACTGACGCCAGAGCCATTCCACCGGCCCCTGGCGGAAGTAACGCAGCCAGATAACAGAGAAGAGGATATTCGCCAGCCATACCGGAATAACAAACGCCAGCAGCTCCAGGCGGTCAAAATGCATAAACAAACCGAGGTGGTAAAAAAGCATGGTACAAATCAGCGTTTGCAATAGATAGTTGGTCAGCGCCATCCGTCCGACGCAGGCGATCGCAAGCACCAGCTTAAAGCGGCTCAATTGCGGCCAGAAGCCATAAAACAGCGACGCATAGCCAATCGCCTGAAACGGCGCACTCAGTTCCCGCGGCATTTGAAGTAAGAAGGCACACCAGCGATACGCCCAGTCCAGCTGCCATTGCAGGGCGATGGCAGGAAGGTTAATGGTCACCCCAATCGCCACCAGCACAAAACCAGTACGACGATAGTGACGTAAGCTGAACTGCCCTTTCAACCAGCCGCTGCGCATCAGCGCCGCACCAATGAGCATCATCCCTGCCAGTTGCCAGCCATACTGTGCGCCCAGTGCCAGTAAACTGTTGCCAACACCATCGGCACGATTACTGATCGCTTCAACGCCGCCGTGAAGCTTCCAGTATTTTTCATACAAAATAGCCGATGCATCCGGCGTCCAGGCGCGGCTGGTCTGGCTGTCGGAAATCAGCCCCAATAACAGCAAAACGCCAAGCCCCACCAGATAAAGCATGACGCCTGTATTAAACAGGCTTTTTACCGATGGCGCATCGCGCACCAGCCGCCAGCAGATTAAGCCCACCAGCCCGTAAGCCAGCAGAATATCGCCGTCCCAGAACAATAAACCGTGAATAAAACCCAGCAAGACTAACAGCGTTAACCGCGACTGGATCCAGCGTCTGCCACGGGGCAGCAACATTTGCAGGCCCGCACCAAACAGCAGCGCAAAAAGCGTGAGGAATTTCACCTGGCCGATGAGATCGAGAAATGCCCAGGTCCATGCATCCTGCGGCGTAATAGCGCCGTACCAGGCGGGATTGAGATAAGCCGCCTTTGGTAGCCCAAAGGCGCTGATGTTTAATAGCAGGATCCCCAGAATGGCGACGCCGCGAACAAAATCGAGCGTTACGTTGCGCTCCATGGTTCCTGCCTTTTAATCAGTTGTGATGACGCACAGCGCGCAGAAACTCGTGGCGCGTATTCTGACTGGATTTGAACAATCCACCAAGAGAGGTCGTTGTTGTGGCACTGGTTGCATCGCGGATGCCACGCGCTTTCACGCAGTAATGCACCGCATCAATGGAGACAGCCACGTTATTGGTGCCCAGCAGCGTTTGTAGCGCAATAAGAATTTGCTGCGTCAGACGTTCCTGCACCTGCGGACGCTGGGCAAAGAACTGCACGATACGGTTAATTTTTGACAGACCGATCACCGAATCTTTCGGGATATAAGCCACCGTCGCTTTGCCATCGATGGTAACAAAATGGTGTTCACAGGTACTGGTCAGAGTGATATCGCGCACGGTGACCATTTCATCGACCTTCATTTTGTTTTCAATGAGGGTGATTTTCGGGAAGTTGGCGTAATCCAGACCGGAGAAAATTTCATCGACATACATTTTAGCGATGCGATGCGGCGTTTCCATCAAACTGTCATCAGCCAGGTCGAGATTCAGCAGCTGCATGATTTCGGTCATATGACCAGCAATAAGGCTTTTGCGCGTTTCGTTATCCATTTCATGCACGGGCGGGCGCAGCGGTGTTTCCAGTCCTCGCGCAACTAACGCTTCATGAACCAGGGCCGCTTCTTTACTGAGTGATGGCATTTATGATTTCTCCTGCAGGTGTGACGCCTCCGCCCTGCGTGGGGGCAAAGTTATTAAGCTGATTTACAGCCTGATTATTGTGCGTGAGGCGGCGCACATAATCCAGTATTCACAGCGATAATTATTGTAATTGCCGCTGCCTTTCATCAGCAGATGTTAAAACATCGTTATGCAAATACGGAAGTGAAAGTTACTCACAGCACATTGAATAAACGGTATGATGAAGAAATTGCAAACAACACAACAAGGAGCCACGCATGGAAATGCTCGAAGAGCACCGCTGTTTTGAAGGCTGGCAGCAACGCTGGCGACACGACTCCAGTACCTTAAACTGCCCGATGACGTTCAGTATCTTTCTCCCACCCCCTCGTGATCACACCCCGCCACCAGTGCTGTACTGGCTTTCCGGATTAACCTGCAATGACGAGAACTTCACCACCAAGGCGGGTGCCCAGCGCGTGGCGGCAGAACTGGGGATTGTACTGGTGATGCCAGACACCAGCCCGCGCGGCGAAAAGGTTGCCAACGACGATGGCTACTATTTAGGCCAGGGCGCAGGCTTTTATCTTAATGCCACGCAACCGCCGTGGGCGACGCATTACCGGATGTATGATTATCTGCGCAATGAATTACCGGCGCTGGTTCAGTCGCAATTTAATGTCAGCGACCGCTGCGCCATTAGCGGTCACTCAATGGGTGGTCACGGTGCGCTGATTATGGCGCTGAAAAATCCGGGTAAATACACCAGCGTTTCGGCCTTTGCGCCAATTGTGAATCCGTGCAGCGTCCCGTGGGGAATCAAAGCGTTTAGCAGCTATTTAGGTGAGGACAAAAATGCATGGCTGGAATGGGACAGTTGCGCGCTGATGTATGCCAGTAACGCGCAGGATGCGATCCCGACGCTTATCGATCAGGGCGATAATGATCAGTTTCTTGCCGACCAGTTGCAACCTGCGGTACTGGCAGAAGCCGCGCGCCAGAAAGCGTGGCCGATGACGCTGCGTATTCAGCCGGGATATGATCACAGTTACTACTTCATCGCCTCTTTTATAGAGGATCACCTGCGCTTCCATGCGCAGTATTTACTGAAGTGAAAGTCCGCCCGGTTCGCCGGGCATCTTCTCATCAGAAGCGATAATCCACTGCCATAAAGTAACGACGTCCGTCTTCGTTATAGCTGTAGTCGTCACGACTGAGATCCTTGTCGCCAGGGTTCAGCACGCCTGCGCGCAGTTTGACGTCTTTAGTCACCTGCCAGGCCGCGCCGGTATTCCAGATGGTATAACCGCCCGGTGTTTTAGCCGTCGCGCTGTCGGCGCGTTTCTGCCCGATATAGTGACCAGAAACATAGAATGACCAGTCTTCCAGCGCCAGCGGTTTCCAGTCCAGCGTACCGTTAGCAGTATGGAACGGCAGATCGGATAGCGGTTTGTTTTCGCCGTTGCTGACATCACGACCATCGTTGTAGGTGTAGTTGATCGACAGTTTCCATTCATCGTTGAACGGAATTTTCAGTTCGGTTTCCACGCCCTGAATACGAGCTTTGTTAACGTTGTAGTAGCTAAATACCGGTATGCGCCGTCCGTTAGCGCCCGTCTCAAAACCAACAAGGTTTTGGTAGCCCGGTGCAGCGTTGACGTCAGACGTACGGCTGATGCTGATACGATCTTTCACATCGTTACGGAAAACGGTAACGCTGGATTCAACCCCTTCCAGCCAGCCTTCTTCACCCATGTAGTAAAGCCCCAGCTCCCAACTTTCGCTGGTTTCTGGTTTCAGATCCGGGCTACCCACAATCTTACATGCGCCACGGCAGGAATTGCTCGTCCAGTCAGGGCTAAGTTGCAACAGAGAAGGTGCTTTAAATGCCGTCGCCCAGCCCCCTTTCACCGTTACGGTGTCGGTGGCGTTATAAACCAGGTAGGCACGCGGACTCCAGTGTTCACCGTAGGTTTCGTGATCGTCCATACGCACGCCGGTCGTCAGCGCCAGCGGCTCGAAGATCCGCCATTCATCTTCCACAAACAGCGCGTACTGGCTGGCAGACGTTTTGGAGCTGGTTCCCCCGGTCAGGTTCACCGCATCGCTAAGTTTGTCGTGACGCCATTCACCGCCAACCGTGAGAAACTGATTAATCGCCGTCAGCGGCAACGTGTATTTGCCGTCGACCGTATTGCTTTCGGAAGTTATCCGGCTGCTGTTGCCAGGGTTTTTGTTCTCGACTTTCTCACCGTAATATTTCAGTTCGCTGGTGCCGTAATCCCAACGCCCATTATGGCTGACGGAGTAGTTCTGGCGTTCCAGGCGGTTTTTGTCCAGCGAGTTCCTGACGGTCGAAACCGTATCCGGCAGTAAAATCGTGATTTTGATTCGGTGTCCAGGCAAATTCGACATTGCCGTCGCGGCTGGAGAATCCTTCAATACGCGGCGTTTCTCCGGTATCGGTGGTCGTTGAGTTTTGCGGGTCATCCTTTTCACGTTTTGCCAGGCTGCCGTAAGCTTTCATTCCCAGCACACCATCAATTAATGGTCCACTGGTAAAGAACTGACCGTTATAGGTATCACCGCGATCGCGATGTTCCTGAATGGTGGTATCGACGGTAACGGTACCCGACCATTTCTGACCGATTTTTTTGGTGATGATATTCACTACACCGCCGAGCGCATCGGAGCCGTATAGCGACGACATCGGGCCACGAACCACTTCAATACGTTCGATGGAATCGACCGGGATCCAGTTCAGATCGAAATCATTGTGGCGGAAGACGGCATTGCGGGAGTTAACGCGTTTACCGTCGACGAGAATCAGGGTGTAGCTGCTGTCCAGACCACGAATACTAACGCCCTTACGGTTATCCCCTTCGTTCGTCAGTTGTACGCCAAGCACTTCTTTGAGGACATCCTTCAGATTCTGTACCGGTTTTCGCTGCAGGTCTTCCTGGGTAATGACGCTGATACTGGCGGGTGCATCTTTGAGGTTTTGTTCAACGGAAGATGCAGTGACAACCATCGTTTCGCCATCATCATCGACCGCTAACACAGGCCATGCACAAGAAATAGCGGACAAACACAGCCCGACCCGTACGAAAGGGTTCAACCTAAACATTCCATATCTCCATGAGGTAACTACGAAAATAAAATGGGTTATCGCTCACATCTTCTTCACGTCCCCTTGCGTACGGCAGCATCGCGGTGGACTTATTTGTATGCAGGTGATCATCCCAGAAAGCCGGAACAGCCTCTGATTTGTCAGCCTTTTTTGATTGCGGCGTAACGATAATGCAAACGATAACAATTATCAATCTAAATGTTAAATTTTATATCCGCATGATTTGTCAGGGAAATGGAATTGAAAAAGCCCTCTCGGTTGAGAGGGCTTAGCAAGGAAGGGAGGAAACTTATTTCTTATCGTTCTGCGGGAACTTCATTTCGCTGTAGCGTACGAAGTGAGTTCCTTTAATCAGCTTGTAGCCGAACCAAATAATCAGGAACAGCGGGATACCAATATACGTTGCCGCTACGCCGCCCCAGTCAATGGTATCTTTCAGGAACGCTTCGTAGTTCTGGCCCAAAGTGATAATCAGACACAGAATGAATGCGAAGATCGGCCCCAGTGGGAAGAAACCTGAACGGTACGGCAGATCGTTAATGTCGTGTCCCTGCAATACGTAACCGCGACGGAAGCGATAGTGGCTAATGGCAATCCCCAGCCAGGCGATAAAACCCGTCATCCCGGAGGTGTTCAGCAGCCACAGGTATACCGTCTGGTTGCCAAACATGGAGGTCAGGAAGCACAGACCGGCAATCACCGTCGTCGCATACAGCGCATTACGCGGCACGCCACCACGCGACAGTTTAGCGAAAATGCGCGGCGCTTTACCGTCACACGCTAGGGTGTACAGCATACGAGTAGACGCATACATACCGGAGTTACCGGCTGACAGCACCGCCGTCAGAATAACTGCGTTCATCACCGCCGCCGCAGAGAGCAGACCCGCGTGCTGGAACACCAGGGTGAACGGACTAACGCTGATGTCTTTAACATCGTTACGCAGCAGGCTCGGATCGGTGTACGGAATAATCAGGCTGATAATCAGGATCGCGAACACATAGAACAACAGGATTCGCCAGAACACCTGACGTACCGCGCGTGGAATGTTTTTCGCCGGATCTTCGGACTCGCCTGCAGCAATACCGATCAGCTCGGTTCCCTGGAAAGAGAAGCCGACAATCATAGCTACGCCGATCATCGCCGCAAAACCACCAGCAAACGGCGCTTCGCCGATTGTCCAGTTGCTCCAGCCCGCAGGCTGCGCGCCTTTGAAGATACCGATAATCATCAGCACGCCAACGATGATAAAGACAATAACTGTCGTGACTTTGATCAGTGAGAACCAGTATTCCGCTTCACCAAAGCCACGAACTGAGATGTAGTTCAGCAGGAAGATAACGCCGAGGAACAACGCACTCCAGATCCAGCCCGGTGTATCCGGGAACCACCAGCTCATGACCAGCTGAGCTGCAACCAGGTCAACGGCGATAGTCACCGCCCAGTTGTACCAGTAGTTCCAGCCCAGCGCGAAGCCAAAGCCTTCTTCAACATAGTTCTGACCGTAAGTGGCAAACGAACCGGAAACCGGCATATATGCAGCCAGTTCACCGAGACTGGTCATCAGGAAGTAAACCATCAGGCCAATCAGCATATACGAGAGCAATGCCCCGCCCGGACCTGCCTGAGAAATCGTTGCGCCAGAGGCAACAAAAAGACCTGTACCGATGGAACCGCCAATGGCAATCATCGTCAGGTGACGCGCCTTTAATTCACGGCGTAAGCCCGGCGCTTCTGTGGTTTTAGTTTCGGAAACCATACAAAAATGCTATCCATCTTAAAAATGATGGCGCGATTGTAGCAGACGATTGGCAATCCTTCCGGCAGAAATACACGGTTATAAGACACCTTCATGATCGCCCAGGGATTATAAGTAAAGCAGCCAATCTCTTTTCTGGCGAATGCATGCTGAGGGCGCTGCGTCACGAAATCGACACAGCACCAGCATGTTCTTGTACAGCAACTTAACGCGGTACATTCGCGGGATCGCAATAGTCCAGAAAGCGCCGTAGCGCGTTGGAAAGGTGTTTTTGCCGATGATGTATACGCCACAACGTACGCATCAGGCGCGGCAGAGGGACCGCAACTTCACTTAATGTGCCTGCCTGCAATTGATCTTCAATCACCCGTCGCGACAGGCAACTAATTCCCAACCCATGACGCACCGCATGTTTGATTGCCTCGGAGTTACCTAATTCCATCGCCATCTCAAACTTCGGTAAATGTGACAACAATAGATAATCGACAATCTCCCGCGTGCCGGAACCGCGTTCACGCAGGATCCACGGCGCAGCGGCCAGCTGTTCTAAGGTGACCGGACCACGAGCCAACGGCGAAGTCGGCGCGGCGAAAACCACCAGCTCGTCTTCCAGCCACGGTTCAGAAATGATTTCAGTGCTGTGGCACGGTCCTTCAATAAAGCCAATATCAACGCGGAAATCCAGCACCGCTTGCATCACGTCCTGGCTGTTCCCAACGCTAAGTTCAATCGGCAACTGCGGATAATCATGGCGATAACGGGCGATAACTGCAGGCAGAATGTAATTACCGATGGTACTACTGGCATAGATACGAATCGCGCCGTTGTCTTCGCGAAACAGTTGTTCGATTTCAACCGCCTGTTCAAGCAATGCCAACGCACGCGGATAGAGCAGCCGCCCGTGTTCATTAACAACCAGTCTTTTCCCCACGCGATCAAACAGTTGCACGCCAAGCTGCCCTTCCAGGTCGGTCAAGGCTGCGCTCACTGCTGATTGCGACAACGCCAGCATCACCGACGCCTGGGTGGTTGATCCACTTTTCAATACTTCTGCAAAAACTTCCAACTGCCGGAGGGTGATGTGCATAGTCGCTTACCACTTATAAAGATTAATTATAAATATATAATCAATTTTATTTTTAAACCAGTTAGTCGTAACCTTATGCCCGGTTATAAGGAGAGGGTTATGACGAATATCACCTTACAGAAACAACATCGTACACTGTGGCATTTTATTCCGGGGTTAGCCCTGAGTGCAGTTATCACCGGGGTCGCCCTGTGGGGTGGTTCCATTCCCGCGGTTGCGGGTGCCGGGTTTAGTGCCCTCACCCTCGCAATCTTGTTGGGGATGGTTTTAGGCAACACCATCTATCCGCACATCTGGAAAAGCTGTGACGGTGGTGTGCTGTTTGCCAAGCAATATTTATTACGTCTGGGTATCATTCTTTATGGCTTCCGTCTGACGTTCTCGCAAATTGCCGATGTCGGTATCAGTGGGATCATCATTGACGTGTTGACGCTGTCCAGTACCTTCCTGCTGGCTTGCTTCCTGGGGCAGAAAGTGTTTGGTCTGGATAAGCACACCAGCTGGTTGATCGGTGCCGGTAGCAGTATCTGTGGTGCTGCCGCGGTACTGGCGACTGAGCCGGTAGTGAAAGCGGAAGCCAGTAAAGTAACCGTGGCTGTTGCAACCGTTGTTATCTTCGGGACCGTCGCGATTTTCCTCTACCCGGCGATATATCCGCTGATGTCTCAATGGTTTAGTCCGGAAACTTTCGGTATCTACATTGGTTCTACTGTGCACGAAGTGGCGCAGGTGGTGGCGGCAGGTCATGCCATCAGCCCGGATGCGGAAAACGCAGCAGTTATTTCCAAAATGCTGCGCGTGATGATGCTGGCTCCGTTCCTCATCCTGCTGGCGGCGCGTGTTAAACAGCTGTCTGGGGCGAACAGCGGCGAGAAAAGCAAAATCACTATTCCGTGGTTTGCCATCTTGTTCATCGTCGTTGCCATCTTTAACTCGTTCCACCTGTTACCGCAGAGCGTGGTGAACATGCTGGTAACGCTGGATACCTTCCTGCTGGCAATGGCGATGGCGGCGCTGGGTCTGACCACTCACGTCAGCGCGCTGAAAAAAGCCGGGGCGAAACCTCTGCTGATGGCACTGGTACTGTTTGCCTGGCTGATTGTTGGTGGTGGTGCGATTAACTATGTGATTCAAAGCGTCATCGCATAAACCACTACATCTTGCTCCTGTTAACCCGCTATCATTACCGTTTTCCTCCAGCGGGTTTAACAGGAGTCCTCGCATGAAATACATTGGAGCGCACGTTAGTGCTGCTGGCGGTCTGGCAAATGCCGCAATTCGCGCCGCCGAAATCGACGCAACCGCGTTTGCCTTGTTCACCAAAAACCAACGTCAGTGGCGTGCCGCACCGCTCACGACGCAAACCATCGATGAATTCAAAGCGGCCTGTGAAAAATATCACTACACATCGGCGCAAATTCTTCCCCACGACAGCTATCTGATTAACCTCGGACATCCGGTCACTGAAGCTCTGGAAAAATCGCGCGATGCCTTTATAGATGAAATGCAGCGTTGCGAACAACTGGGGCTTTCTTTGCTCAACTTCCACCCTGGCAGCCATCTGATGCAGATTTCAGAAGAGGATTGCCTTGCGCGTATTGCCGAATCCATCAACATTGCGCTGGATAAAACTCAAGGTGTAACAGCGGTGATTGAAAACACCGCCGGTCAGGGCAGTAACTTAGGGTTTAAATTCGAACATCTCGCGGCGATTATCGACGGCGTGGAAGATAAATCCCGTGTCGGCGTCTGCATTGATACCTGCCATGCTTTCGCTGCCGGGTATGATTTGCGTACTCCAGCCGAATGCGAGAAAACGTTCGCGGATTTTGCCCGTATTGTTGGCTTTAAGTATCTGCGCGGGATGCACCTTAACGATGCGAAAAGCACCTTTGGCAGCCGCGTTGACCGCCATCATAGCCTCGGTGAAGGCAATATCGGTCATGATGCGTTCCGCTGGATCATGCAGGACGACCGTTTCGACGGCATTCCGCTGATCCTTGAAACCATCAACCCGGATATCTGGGCAGAAGAGATCGCCTGGCTGAAAGCGCAACAAACTGAAAAAGCGGTAGCCTGAAGATGAATAACCGGGAAAAGGAGATCCTTGCAATTTTACGGCGTAACCCGCTGATTCAGCAGAACGAAATTGCGGACATGCTGCAAATCAGTCGTTCGCGCGTTGCGGCGCATATTATGGATTTAATGCGCAAAGGGCGGATTAAAGGCAAAGGTTACATTCTCACCGAGCAGGAATACTGCGTAGTGGTGGGGACAATCAATATGGATATTCGCGGGATGGCGGATATCCGTTACCCGCAAGCGGCTTCTCATCCCGGTACAATTCATTGCTCGGCGGGCGGCGTGGGACGCAACATCGCCCACAATCTGGCGCTGTTAGGCCGTGACGTCCATTTGCTTTCAGTGATTGGCGATGACTTTTATGGCGAAATGCTCCTGGAAGAAACGCGCCGTGCCGGCGTGAATGTCTCCGGCTGCGTTCGTTTGCATGGTCAAAGCACATCGACGTATCTGGCAATTGCCAATCGAGACGATCAAACCGTGCTGGCGATTAACGATACCCATCTGCTGGAACAGTTGACACCGCAACTACTGAACGGGTCGCGCGATTTACTTCGTCATGCGGGCGTGGTACTGGCTGATTGCAACCTGACAGCCGAGGCGCTGGAATGGGTCTTTACCCTCGCTGATGAAATCCCGGTGTTTGTCGATACCGTTTCAGAATTCAAAGCGGGCAAAATCAAACACTGGCTGGCGCATATTCACACCCTGAAACCCACTTTACCGGAGCTGGAAATTTTATGGGGACAGGCGATCACCAGCGATGCTGACCGTAATGCCGCAGTGAATGCATTGCATCAGCAAGGTGTTCAGCAACTGTTTGTTTATTTGCCCGATGAGTCAGTTTATTGCAGCGAAAAGGATGGAGAACAATTTTTGCTGACCGCGCCAGCGCATACGACAGTAGACAGTTTTGGTGCTGACGATGGTTTTATGGCGGGCCTGGTATATAGCTTTCTTGAAGGATACAGTTTCCGCGACAGCGCCCGTTTTGCGGTAGCCTGCGCGGCAATTTCGCGCGCCAGCGGCAGCTTAAACAACCCTACCCTGTCTGCCGATAACGCGCTTTCATTAGTGCCAATGGTGTAACAATGTTGCCGGATTCGACGCTTGACCGCATCTTATCCGGCTCATAAATTGCGCACTACGCTAAACCAATAAAGAATCCTGCAATAGTAGCACTCATCAGGTTAGAAAGTGTCGCCGCCGCCAGCGCGCGTAAACCAAGTTGGGCGATTTCCGGCGCACGGTGTGGCGCAACCGCAGAAAACGCCCCCACCACCACCCCGATAGAACCAAAGTTAGCGAAACCGCACAACGCGAAAGAAATAATCGCCACGGTTTTAGCATCCAGAGTGCCACCCGTTTGCAGATATGGCGAGAAATTGAGATAAGCGACAAATTCATTGATCGCCAGCTTCTGCCCAATCAAACTCCCGGCAAGATTTGCATCACTCCAGTCACCCCCCATCACCCACGCCAATGGGGCCAACAGGTAACCTAAAATGGACTCCAGCGAGGCATGTGCAAAACCAAACCAGCCGCCAACGCCGCCGATAATACCATTAATTAACGCAATGATGGCGACAAATGCCATAACAACTGTCGCTACACCGGCGGCGATTTTCAGCCCGGTCATTGCCCCTGTCGCAGCAGCTTCAATAATGCTTTTTGGCGGTGTTTCGGTGAAAGAGAGGTTATTAAAGGAAACCTGCGAAGATTCCGTAGCCGGGCTTAACAGGCGGGCAAACAAGATCCCGCCTGGGATCGCCATTAACGATGCCGCCAGCAAATATTCCACAGGTACGCCCAGGGCGGCGTAACCAATCATTGTCGAACCAGCAATCGAGGCCATGCCACTACAAATCGCTGTAAATAATTCATTGCGATTCAGATGATCGATAAAGGGTTTGACGATCGCCGGTATTTCGTTTTGCCCGAGGAAAATGGTGGTGACCGCGACGAATGACTCAATCTTGCTGATATTTAATGCTTTCTGGAATATACCGCCGAGAATGCGAATTAAAATCCCCATCACACCGATGTAGTAGAGAATACTCACCAGTGCAGTGACGAAGATAATTGCCGGTAATACCCTGAAACCAAAGATAAATCCTGCGCCATCAAACAGCGTGTCCATTTTCGGCCCGACCAGCGAACCGAAGATAAATGCGCTACCCGCATCGCTGTACGCCATCACTTTATGCACGCCAAAAGCGACTTTTTCAGCGACCCAACGCCCTGCCGGTAACCAAAGCATAATCCCGCCAATCACGACCTGTAACACTAACGCCGCGCCAACGGTACGCAGGCTGATCTTCTTCTTGTTTACTGACAGCAAAAACGCAATCGTCAGCAATACCACCATTCCCAGAACACTTCTCATGACATCCATAGTTATTATCTCTTCATGTCATATTGGGCGACGGCTTTCTGCCCATCAGAAATAGCCGGGCTTGGATCTTGCGATACTGACCCGGCTTGTTATCAACACTTAATGGGTTTTGATGTAGCCGCGCACGCACTCTTCGACTAAGCCCCAGAACCAGTCGGTATCAATAGTGATGCCGACTTTGGTATTAGCGGGCTTGCCAAGAACGCCCAGCTCGTCGCAGACGGTACGCCCATAGCAAGGGCCACTGTTGACGTCCACTTCGACGTACATCTCCTGGGTTTTAATGCCATCAGGGTTAATCAGATAACCGATGCAGGTGGCGTCGTGCACCGGGCCGCCAGCCAGGCCGTAGTTTTCGAACTGCGTTTTGAGAGTGAAGTTCATGATGTCGCTGAACAGCTCTCCGGCAGGGCCGCCTGCCCTTTCCATCCGTGCAATCACGTCCGGGGTGCAAACAGTCTGGTTGGTGAGATCGAGGCCCATCATCACTAATGGAACGCCGGAGGTGAACACCACGCGGGCTGCTTCCGGATCAGCAAAGATGTTGAACTCGGCAGATGGCGTGAAGTTGCCTGTACCGTAAGCGCCGCCCATTAGCACAATTTCACGGATTTTGGGCAGGATCGCAGGTTGCATACGCATTGCCACCGCGATATTTGAAAGCGGACCAACCGGCACCAGAGTAATATCGCCATCGCTTGCCATCAGGGTATCAATGATGTATTTCACCGCGTGGGTACTTTCTGCCTGGCGGGTCAGCGACTCGAATACCGGACCATCCAGTCCGGTTTCACCGTGAATATTATCGGCAACGATTTGTTTACGCATAATGGAGGTAATGCTGCCAACTTACTGATTTAGTGTATGATGGTGATTTTAAGGTGCTTGCGTGGCTTCCATTTCCATCAGATGTCCTTCCTGCTCCGCTACTGAAGGCGTGGTGCGTAACGGCAAAAGCACTGCCGGACATCAGCGCTATCTCTGCTCTCATTGCCGTAAAACATGGCAACTACAGTTCACTTACACCGCCTCTCAGCCCGGTACGCACCAGAAA
>NZ_MECT01000563.1:0-19150 GCF_001722145.1 Shigella sp. FC1544 | reverse complement strand
TCTGCATATCTGACACTTTGGTTCCCACTACTTATTTGGTGGACACCACTTTGTCTAATTCGTCAGATTCTGACCAGACGGTTCAGGCTGTACGCTTACGAACATCTGGCAAGGCTGGGACGGAAGTCACTGTCGTTCTCAAAATCGGTGGAGCTGCATGACAAGGTCATCGGGCATTATCTGAACATAAAACACTATCAGTAAGTTGGAGTCATTACCGATATGCCAGTAAAGAAATCCCATTAGACTATTTTTTTGATAATCTTCTTCGCTTTCGAACAACTCGTGCGCCTTTCGAGAAGCAAGCATTATATAATGCCAGGCCAGTTCTTCTTCAATTGTCCCGTTTTGAAAAGCTGTGCTTGATATCGAGATCATCCATGATAATTCCGCCGCCCATATTAGCTTCGCCGAGGATTTACCGGAGCGATTATTAGCGCAATCAGAGATATAGTCTGAGGGAAAAACAGCAAATTTATTCAACAAGGCGATAACCTGCTCTGGGGCTTCCTCCATGTTTGCTTTAAAGGTATTGGCTCCATGGTCGCCAGAAAGAAAATGCTCCATTAAGGCACAATAAATTTCGCTATCTTCGATACCCCATTGATTCTCTAAAGACTCGCGTCTTTTACTTATGATATCGATCGAGTCAAAAGGAAGCACATGATATTGGAAGGTATCTTTGCCAGGTTCAGGCTTTCGCGGCCAGAACTCCAGCGTTTCAGACCATTGCTTATGATAGAATCGATAAGGTGCGATCAATTGTAGCGCCTGTAACTTCTCGATACTGAGCGGCTCAATACCTTTAGCCTGATAATAATGCAGTTGTTCTTTTTTTGCTTTAAAACCGGCCCGAACAATAAGCCCCATCATAATTAATAGATAAAGAAAAGAGCATCCCGCGGTAATCAGGCCTCTTTCATTCAAACCGTTGGATGTTATCGCTGCGAACACAAACATTACAGCGACAACACATGTTAAATAAAAACCCCACTTACAAAGCAGCATGGCCTTATTTTCTTTAATCATCCGTTCAAAATTACTATTAAATATTTCCCAGCCATTAAAAGAATACTTCTCGCTCCCAGGATGGTTTTGTAATAAAACTTTTTTCATCACATTCCCTGTTATTACATACTTTAGAGGCGATAATTTTATCCATGCAAAAAAAATATCCAACGAATTTTCTTGATTCGCTGGATATTTCAGAATATGACTCGAATAGCACGAAAGATTCACTCGCTTACGCTATCGCCCCGCTTCCGACTTCATCTGCTGGCGGACTTTTTTTCGCACTACGTTTACGCGGTGCAGCCTTTTTCTTATCAGCACTGCCCGGAGCCACAATGCCGCGAAACTGCCGCACCGGCGTACGTTTGGCTTGATCAATAAGCTGATATAGCGTCCCCACCAGCGGCTGCATAAAGTCCTGATAGCGACACTGCTTTTCGCTGATTTGCGTCAGCACCGATTCCCAGTGCGCGGTCATGTCCGGTCGCGTCGCCATTTCTGGCAGCGAATGGAATAACGCTTTTCCGGCGTCGGTAGAGTGGATATAGCGCCCTTTTTTGGTCAGAAAACCACGCTTGAACAGCAGTTCAATAATCCCGGCACGGGTTGCTTCTGTCCCCAGACCATCGGTCGCACGAAGGATCTTTTTCAGATCTTTGTCCTGCACAAAGCGCGCGATCCCGGTCATCGCCGAAAGCAGTGTTGCATCGGTAAAATGGCGCGGCGGCTGGGTTTGCCGCTCTACCACTTCACCTTTTTCACACAGCAACTCATCGCCTTTCGCCACCACAGGCAATGGCGTACCGTCGTTTTCTTCATCGCGCTCTTTGCTGCCTAACAGCGTGCGCCAGCCTGCTTCAGCAAGAAAACGCGCTTTAGCGACAAATTTGCCTTTGGCAATGTCCAGTTCGATAACACACTTGCGGAACACCGCATCCGGGCAGAACTGCATCAAGTACTGACGGGCAATCAGGTTATAGACCTTCGCTTCGTTCTCCGTCAGGTTGATCGCAGAACTCCGTGCGGTCGGGATGATGGCGTGGTGTGCATCGACCTTTTTGTCATCCCAACAGCGGTTGCGTATATCTGGATCTACCACTGGTTGCGGCAACAGATCTGGTGCATGAACGCTGATGGCATTCATCACCGCGTGGCGTCCGGCAAAATGTTCTTCTGGCAAATAGCGACAATCGGAACGCGGATAAGTGATTAGCTTGTGCGTTTCGTACAGCTTCTGGCAGATATCAAGCACGTTCTGCGCGCTCAGACCAAAGCGTTTTGCCGCTTCAATCTGCAACGCCGAAAGCGAAAAAGGCAGCGGCGCGGATTCTGATTCCCGTTTATCGTTATAGCTGGTGACAATTGCTGGTTGACCACTAATGCGGTTAACCACATGCTCCGCCAGTGGACGATGTAACAAGCGCCCTTCTTCATCCTGGTACGGTTCACACGCTTCGCTCGGTTGCCAGATAGCGGTAAACCGCTCATCGGCAGGTGTCACGATATGTGCTTTGACTTCAAAGAAGTCTTTCGCCACGAAGTTTTCAATCTCTTCATCGCGGCGCACCACCAGCCCGAGCACGGGTGTCTGCACGCGTCCCACGGAAAGTACGCCCTGATAACCGGCATTGCGACCGAGAATGGTATACGCACGGGTCATATTGATGCCGTACAGCCAGTCGGCACGCGCTCGCGCCAGCGCAGAAACGCACAATGGCACAAACTCACTGTTGGACCGAAGACGGTCGATCGCCCGCTCAACCGCCTGCGGGTTCAGGTCGTTTATCAAGCAACGCTGCACCTGCTGGCGCTTTTCCGGTGCCAGTTGCAGATAGTCCAGCACTTCATCCACCAGCAGTTGCCCTTCACGATCCGGGTCCCCGGCGTGAACGATTTCGCTGGCTTCATGCAGGAAGCGTTTGATGACGTTAAGTTGTTTGGTCACGGAGGGTCGGGGCTGTAATTGCCACTTTTCCGGGACAATCGGCAAATCCGCAAGATTCCAGCGCGCATAGCGGCTGTCGTAGGCGTCTGGCTGCGCCTGCTCAAGCAGGTGACCGATACACCAGGTCACCACCTGACCATTACCGCACTCGATAAAGCCATCGCCTTTCCGGTGCGGTTTGGGCAGGACATCAGCAATGGCGCGCGCCAGACTCGGTTTTTCGGCAATAAACAACCGCATTGAATTAACGAATCTCAACCATGGCACGACCGCCGCGCGCTGGCACCAGTTCGCCAATTGCCGTCAGTTCAATGCCAAACTCGGCGGCTGTAGCTTTGACCTCATTTTCTGCTTCCGGCATGACCGCCAGCAGCAAACCGCCAGAAGTTTGCGGATCGCACAGCAAATCGCGCACTTCACGCGGCATTTCACCCATCAGATGACCGTAGCTGGCAAAGTTACGTTCGGTGCCGCCAGGCACTGCGCCCAACTTAATGTACTCTTCAACCCCCGGCAATTTTGGGATCGCGTCATAGTCAACGCGCGCCTGCACACCTGCGCCCTGACACATTTCGCTCAAATGGCCCAGCAGACCAAAGCCCGTAACGTCGGTCATCGCTTTTACGCCTTCGATGTTGGCAAAGGACGCGCCTGCGATGTTCATCCGGCACATCACTTCCGTCGCTAGTCCCTGATGTTCTGGTTTCAGCAGTGATTTTTTCTCAGCCGTGGTAAGAACGCCGATCCCCAGCGGTTTCGTCAGGAACAGTTTGCATCCGGCTTGTGCGGTACTGTTTTTCTTCACCCGCTCGGTCGGTACGATCCCCGTTACCGCCAGACCAAAAATCGGCTCCGGCGCATCGATGGAGTGACCGCCAGCCAGCGCAATACCCGCCTGACGGCATGCATAGCGTCCACCTTCGGTTACTTCGCGGGCAATTTCCGGGGAAAGTTTGTTAATCGGCCAGCCGAGGATCGCAATCGCCATAATCGGTTTGCCCCCCATCGCGAAGGTATCGCTGATGGCGTTAGTCGCCGCAATGCGGCCAAAATCGAAAGGATTATCAACGATCGGCATAAAGAAGTCGGTGGTACTGATAACGCTGGTGCCATTGCCCAGATCGTACACCGCCGCATCGTCGCGGGTCTCATTACCCACAAGCAAATTCGGATCAACAAACTTCGCCTGCTCACTGTGCAGGATGGTTTCCAACACTTTTGGGGAAATTTTACAGCCGCAACCAGCTCCGTGGCTGTATTGGGTCAAACGAATCGAGTTCTCGCTCATGGACATCTCCTGTCAATGCAATCCGGGTATGGTAACCCTCATTCCGTGAAGTGATAAGTGAGAGTGTCTGAATTCCTGCGCCTTTGCTCACAATCCAGACAGTTTCGCGACAATTATCAGAAATAAGTTACAAACGGCGTCGGGTCCGGGACGTTAATCGACGTAGATGCTTTCAACTGCGGCGTGCCGAGGTAGAGAAAACCGACAATTTTATCCTGCTCACGGCAACCGAATGCTTCACGCACTACCGGACTTTCAGTTAATGCGCCACTGCGCCAGATGCCGCCAAATCCCTGGGCAACGGCTGCCATTTGCATCGCCATGACCGCGCATCCGGCAGACATTTCCTGTTCCCATCGCGGGACTTTATGATTTTCTTCGCATTTCGCCACCACCGTGATGATGAGCGGTGCGCGGAACGGCGCATTACGGGCTTTGTCGATAGCTTTGTCATCACTACCGGCAGCAATCGCCCCCTGTTCCAGTACGGCGCTGAAACGCTCGCGCCCTTCCCCTTCAATCACAAAAAAATGCCACGGTTGCATGGACTTATGGTCCGGCGCACGCATACCCGCACGCAGGATGTTTTGCAGTTGTTCACCCGTTGGCGCGGGTTCAGCCAGGCGGGAGGCGCTACGGCGATTGACCAATAGTTCGAGTGCATCCATTTGATTAACTCCTGTCGTGATATTTATTCACAAAATTAACACGAGAGTGGATTTTGTTACAGCACAGTCCGCAATTCCTGCTGACAAGTGCCGGTTGGGTCATTACGATAACCACATCTATTGCGCCTGTGACAGGTGTGACCTTAAGTTGGGAGAATACATGCGAACCCTTTGGCGATTTATTGCCGGATTTTTTAAATGGACGTGGCGTCTGCTGAATTTCGTCCGTGAAATGGTACTTAACCTGTTCTTTATTTTCCTCGTACTGGTTGGTGTGGGGATCTGGATGCAGGTCAGTGGTGGTGATTCGAAAGAAACGGCCAGTCGTGGCGCACTGCTGCTGGACATTTCCGGTGTGATCGTCGATAAACCCGACAGTTCTCAGCGGTTTAGTAAATTAAGCCGCCAGCTGCTTGGTGCCAGTTCCGATCGTCTGCAGGAAAACTCACTGTTTGATATCGTCAACACCATTCGCCAGGCGAAGGACGACCGCAATATCACCGGTATCGTGATGGATCTGAAAAACTTCGCAGGCGGCGACCAGCCGTCTATGCAGTACATCGGCAAAGCCCTGAAAGAGTTTCGTGACAGCGGGAAACCGGTTTATGCCGTTGGCGAGAACTACAGCCAGGGGCAATATTATCTCGCCAGTTTCGCCAATAAAATTTGGCTGTCACCGCAAGGCGTGGTTGATCTGCACGGTTTTGCTACCAACGGTCTGTACTACAAATCGTTGCTGGATAAGCTGAAAGTTTCCACCCATGTGTTCCGCGTGGGTACGTATAAATCTGCCGTTGAACCGTTTATTCGTGATGATATGTCACCGGCAGCCCGCGAAGCTGACAGCCGCTGGATTGGTGAGCTGTGGCAAAACTATCTGAATACTGTTGCCGCTAACCGGCAGATCCCTGCTCAGCAGGTATTCCCTGGCGCGCAAGGGTTGCTTGAGGGTTTAACCAAAACCGGTGGCGATACCGCGAAATATGCACTGGAAAACAAGCTGGTCGATGCACTGGCATCGAGTGCCGAAATCGAAAAAGCTCTGACCAAAGAGTTCGGCTGGAGTAAGACTGATAAAAATTATCGCGCCATCAGTTATTACGATTACGCATTGAAAACGCCGGCAGATACCGGTGACAGCATCGGTGTCGTCTTCGCTAATGGCGCAATTATGGATGGCGAGGAAACTCAGGGGAATGTTGGCGGTGATACCACTGCGGCACAAATCCGCGACGCTCGCCTTGACCCGAAAGTGAAAGCGATTGTCCTGCGTGTTAATAGCCCAGGCGGCAGCGTTACCGCGTCTGAAGTGATTCGCGCTGAACTGGCAGCAGCCCGGGCAGCGGGTAAGCCTGTGGTTGTATCGATGGGCGGCATGGCGGCATCTGGTGGTTACTGGATTTCCACGCCAGCTAATTACATTGTGGCTAACCCCAGCACCCTGACCGGTTCTATCGGTATCTTCGGCGTGATCACCACCGTAGAAAATAGTCTGGATTCGATTGGTGTTCATACTGATGGTGTCTCAACTTCACCGCTGGCGGATGTTTCTATCACCAGGGCACTGCCGCCGGAAGCGCAGCAGATGATGCAATTAAGCATTGAGAATGGCTATAAACGCTTTATCACGCTGGTTGCTGATGCGCGTCATTCGACGCCGGAGCAAATTGATAAAATCGCCCAGGGCCACGTCTGGACCGGTCAGGATGCAAAAGCTAACGGGCTGGTCGATAGTCTCGGGGATTTCGATGATGCGGTTGCCAAAGCAGCAGAGCTCGCAAAAGTGAAACAGTGGCATCTGGAATACTACGTTGATGAACCGACCTTCTTCGACAAAGTGATGGACAACATGTCTGGTTCTGTCCGGGCAATGTTGCCAGATGCGTTCCAGGCCATGTTACCTGCACCGCTTGCCTCGGTAGCCTCTACCGTTAAAAGTGAAAGCGACAAGCTGGCCGCGTTTAACGACCCACAAAACCGTTATGCGTTTTGCCTGACCTGCGCCAACGTGCGTTAAGTCTTGTACTGAGTGGCCGACAGATCGTCGGCCACATTATTTTTTACCTCGACGAATCCTCTTCCCGCTGTCTCGCCCCATATTTCCTTATCCGCATAGTATCAGGTGCGCTCCTCCTGCCTCACGTATATACTTTTGCTCTTTCGATATCATTCATATCAATATCATGCAAAAGAAATCAATTTACGTCGCCTACACGGGCGGGACCATCGGGATGCAGCGTTCCGAGCAGGGTTATATTCCGGTGTCAGGTCATCTACAACGCCAACTGGCGCTGATGCCGGAATTCCATCGCCCGGAGATGCCAGATTTCACCATTCATGAATATACGCCGTTGATGGATTCTTCTGATATGACGCCGGATGACTGGCAGCATATTGCTGAAGATATTAAAGCGCACTATGACGACTATGATGGTTTTATCATTCTACACGGTACCGACACGATGGCGTATACCGCCTCTGCGCTGTCGTTCATGCTCGAGAATCTCGGTAAACCGGTCATTGTGACAGGGTCACAAATCCCGCTGGCTGAGTTACGCTCTGACGGACAAATTAATCTGCTGAATGCGTTGTACGTTGCGGCGAATTATCCGATCAACGAAGTAACGCTCTTTTTCAATAACCGATTGTATCGCGGCAACCGCACTACCAAAGCCCATGCCGATGGTTTTGATGCGTTTGCCTCTCCAAACCTTCCTCCGTTACTGGAAGCTGGTATCCATATTCGTCGTTTGAATACGCCACCCGCCCCGCACGGTGAAGGGGAATTAATCGTTCATCCAATCACGCCACAACCAATTGGCGTAGTGACGATTTATCCGGGGATTTCTGCTGATGTCGTGCGCAATTTTCTGCGCCAACCGGTGAAAGCATTGATTCTGCGCTCCTATGGCGTGGGTAATGCGCCACAAAACAAAGCCTTCCTGCAGGAATTACAAGAAGCCAGCGATCGCGGTATTGTGGTGGTCAACCTGACACAATGTATGTCCGGTAAAGTGAATATGGGTGGTTATGCCACCGGTAACGCCCTCGCCCATGCCGGCGTTATTGGCGGTGCAGATATGACTGTAGAAGCCACGCTAACCAAACTGCATTACCTGCTGAGCCAGGAACTGGATACTGAAACCATTCGCAAGGCCATGAGCCAAAACCTGCGCGGCGAACTGACGCCGGATGATTAAGGAGACTGCAATGCCCCATCGCGCCCTGTTACTGGTCGATTTACAAAATGATTTCTGTGCTGGTGGCGCGCTCGCCGTACCGGAAGGTGACAGTACGGTGGAGGTTGCTAACCGCCTTATTGACTGGTGCCAGTCGCGCGGAGAAGCGGTTATCGCCAGCCAGGACTGGCATCCGGCGAATCACGGCAGTTTTGCCAGTCAGCACGGTGTAGAGCCTTATACGCCAGGCCAACTCGACGGTTTGCCACAAACCTTCTGGCCAGATCACTGTGTGCAGAACAGTGAAGGCGCACAATTACATCCGTTACTGAACCAAAAAGCGATCGCAGCGGTGTTCCATAAAGGCGAAAATCCTTTAGTTGACAGTTACAGTGCCTTTTTTGATAACGGCCGTCGGCAGAAAACCTCTCTCGATGACTGGTTACGCGATCATGAAATCGATGAATTGATCGTTATGGGCCTGGCTACTGACTATTGCGTGAAGTTTACCGTGCTGGACGCGTTACAGTTAGGTTATAAGGTGAACGTGATTACCGATGGTTGTCGTGGCGTGAATATCCAGCCCCAGGACAGTGCACACGCGTTTATGGAGATGTCAGCAGCTGGGGCAACGCTATATACGCTGGCAGACTGGGAAGAGACACAGGGGTAATATTAGTTGAATTCATCTCTGGCCTACATTTCCTCAATGACATTGTAGGCCAGATAATACTTGTCAGTGTTGCATTTAACCTACTTGCAGCTAAAACACGACGTCCGAACAAGTATATTTGCCCTCCCTTAATAACAGGCTTAAATACTAGATAACTCATTCACTTAAACATAGCAATAGGCTTTGCTGAGATACCAAAATCTTCTTTTAACTGCTGTTTGCTCTTCATGACCATCTGACCATTTGTGTCAATTGTCATATGCTGTGCTTCGGTATTATGGCGGGCTTGCCACAGCATCACCAGTTGCAGGCAATTCTCTTTTTGTTCCTCGGTCAACGCAACGCCATCAGGCCATTTCCCCAGTTCAACGGCGGTCGACAAACGCTGGTATACCTCAGGCGTCATGCTGTTGATAATGTCATCAAGATTCATAATTTTTCCGCTCCTGTGGAATAAGTTGCTGAATCGTTTTTTCAACCGTTGATTTCTTCGCCGTTTTCGCCATCAGTGAAGCGTAAAGAAGCAGAGTTAACACAATAACGTTCGCCTGTTGGTTGCGGCCCGTCGGGAAAGACATGCCCCAGATGGGCATCACAGTTACCGCAACGAATTTCTATGCGCTGCATTCCATGTGACAAGTCTTTGATATAACGAATGGATTCTTCACTCACCGGTTCGTAGAAACTGGGCCAGCCACAGCCGGAATCATACTTGGTTTCGGAATGAAACAGCGGGGCATCGCAGATCAAACAGTGATATACGCCGTCACGCTTGTTATGCAGTAAACGCCCCGTAAATGGCGGCTCTGTCCCATGATTCTGCGTCACGTAAAACTGCATCTCGGACAAATTTTTTTTCAGTTCTTCTGCCGAAGGTTTATTAGCCATTTGCTCACATCTCACTTTAATCGTGCTCACATTACGTGACTGATTCTAACAAAACATTAACACCAACTGGCAAAATTTTGTCCTAAACTTGATCTCGACGAAATGGCTGCACCTAAATCGTGATGAAAATCACATTTTTATCGTAATTGCCCTTTAAAATTCGGGGCGCCGACCCCATGTGGTTTCAAGCCCAAAGGAAGAGTGAGGCGAGTCAGTCGCGTAATGCTTAGGCACAGGATTGATTTGTCGCAATGATTGACACGATTCCGCTTGACGCTGCGTAAGGTTTTTGTAATTTTACAGGCAACCTTTTATTCACTAACAAATAGCTGGTGGAATATATGACTATCAAAGTAGGTATCAACGGTTTTGGCCGTATCGGTCGCATTGTTTTCCGTGCTGCTCAGAAACGTTCTGACATCGAGATCGTTGCAATCAACGACCTGTTAGACGCTGATTACATGGCATACATGCTGAAATATGACTCCACTCACGGCCGTTTCGACGGTACCGTTGAAGTGAAAGACGGTCATCTGATCGTTAACGGTAAAAAAATCCGTGTTACCGCTGAACGTGATCCGGCTAACCTGAAATGGGACGAAGTTAGTGTTGACGTTGTCGCTGAAGCAACTGGTCTGTTCCTGACTGACGAAACTGCTCGTAAACACATCACCGCTGGTGCGAAGAAAGTGGTTATGACTGGTCCGTCTAAAGACAACACTCCGATGTTCGTTAAAGGCGCTAACTTCGACAAATATGCTGGCCAAGACATCGTTTCCAACGCTTCCTGCACCACCAACTGCCTGGCTCCGCTGGCTAAAGTTATCAACGATAACTTCGGCATCATCGAAGGTCTGATGACCACCGTTCACGCTACTACCGCTACTCAGAAAACCGTTGATGGCCCGTCTCACAAAGACTGGCGCGGCGGCCGCGGCGCTTCCCAGAACATCATCCCGTCCTCTACCGGTGCTGCTAAAGCTGTAGGTAAAGTACTGCCAGAACTGAATGGCAAACTGACTGGTATGGCGTTCCGCGTTCCGACCCCGAACGTATCCGTAGTTGACCTGACCGTTCGTCTGGAAAAAGCTGCAACTTACGAGCAGATCAAAGCTGCCGTTAAAGCCGCTGCTGAAGGCGAAATGAAAGGCGTTCTGGGCTACACCGAAGATGACGTAGTATCTACCGATTTCAACGGCGAAGTTTGCACTTCCGTGTTCGATGCTAAAGCTGGTATCGCTCTGAACGACAACTTCGTGAAACTGGTATCCTGGTACGACAACGAAACCGGTTACTCCAACAAAGTTCTGGACCTGATCGCTCACATCTCCAAATAAGTTGAGATGAAACTGTGATCTAAAAAGAGCGACTTCGGTCGCTCTTTTTTTTACCTGATAAAATGAAGTTAAAGGACTGCGTCATGATTAAGAAAATTTTTGCCCTTCCGGTCATCGAACAAATCTCCCCTGTCCTCTCCCGTCGTAAACTGGATGAACTGGACCTCATTGTGGTCGATCATCCCCAGGTAAAAGCCTCTTTTGCATTACAGGGCGCACACCTTCTCTCGTGGAAACCTGCGGGTGAAGAAGAAGTTCTGTGGTTGAGCAACAACACACCGTTCAAAAATGGCGTCGCTATTCGCGGTGGCGTACCGGTTTGCTGGCCGTGGTTTGGTCCGGCGGCACAACAAGGTCTGCCTGCGCACGGTTTTGCCCGCAACCTGCCGTGGACGCTGAAATCACATCATGAAGATGCTGATGGCGTAGCGCTGACTTTTGAATTGACGCAAAGCGAAGAGACGAAAAAATTCTGTCCGCACGACTTTACGCTGTTAGCGCATTTCCGCGTGGGTAAAACCTGTGAAATCGATCTTGAATCACATGGCGAATTTGAAACCACCTCTGCCCTGCATACCTACTTTAACGTGGGTGATATCGCTAAGGTAAGCGTCAGTGGGCTGGGCGATCGCTTCATTGATAAAGTGAATGACGCGAAAGAAGATGTACTGACCGACGGTATTCAGACCTTCCCTGACCGTACCGATCGCGTGTATCTGAATCCGCAAGATTGCAGCGTGATTAATGATGAAGCGCTGAATCGTATTATCGCCGTAGGCCACCAGCATCATCTGAACGTTGTAGGCTGGAACCCGGGACCGGCGCTTTCAATTAGCATGGGCGATATGCCGGATGATGGCTACAAAACATTTGTTTGTGTAGAAACGGCTTACGCTTCAGAAACGCAAAAAGTCACCAAAGAGAAACCTGCACATCTGGCGCAATCCATTCGCGTTGCGAAACGTTAATTTGCGTTAATGTTGTGTGCCGGGTGCGATGCATCCGGCACGTATCAACATCACACCATATCCAGCGCAGTTTTTCCTTTTGGTGCCGGATACGCTTTATCCAGCATGGTTAATTCCGCTGACGAAAGTTCGACCTCAAGCACAGCCGCATTCTGTTGAACATGGGCAATCGTGGCCGCTTTTGGAATCGCCATCACACCCTGATGGCTGATTACCCTCGCCAACAATACTTGTGCCGAGCTGATATTGTGAGCATGTGCAATTTCGTTGACTACCGCGTTTTTTAACAGTCCATTGCGCAACCGCCCGGCCTGGGCTAATGGACTGTAAGCCATCACCGGCATCTGCTGTTGCTGGCACCAGGGGAGTAGATCGTACTCAATCCCTCGTGAACCGAGATGGTAAAGCACCTGATTAGTGGCACACTGATTTCCCCCCGGCAGCTGCCAGAGTTCCTGCATATCAGCATAATCAAGGTTAGAAACGCCCCAGCGGCGGATTTTTCCCTGGGCGATCAATTTTTCCATCGCTGCAACAGTCTCTTCAAAAGCGAAACTGCCAGACCAGTGTAATAAGTAGAGATCGAGATAATCAGTATTGAGACGGCGTAAACTGGCTTCGCATGCATTTATCGCTTTTTGCCTGCCAGCATTCCACGGATAGACTTTAGAGACGAGAAAGACGTTATCACGCAGACCGGTTAATGCTTCCCCAACCACCTTTTCGGCACCGCCATCGGCATACATTTCGGCGGTATCAATGAGGGTTAAACCGAGCTCAATGCCCGCGCGTAGTGCAGCAACTTCTGTTTTGCGCTGACTGGCATCTTCGCCCATATACCATGTTCCCTGCCCTATGGCTGGCAGTGAGACATCGCCACTAAATTGAATCATTTTTTGTTGCATTGTTTCCTCCCAGGTATTGCACCACCGTAATGCAAAACAGGGCGTGACGCCCTGTTTTTATGCACAAAATGCCCTGGAAAGATGCATTATCAGAATTTGTAGGTGATCCCGGTAGAAATCAGGCCAGTCCAGGATTTATCCACCATCGGGCTGTCAGTAACTTCATCAGACAGACGGGTATAGCGCGCGGTACCGTAAACACTCCAGTCGCCGAGGAAGTTGTAGCTGGCGCTCAGCTCCAGGTAAGGGCTCCAGCTGTCGTTCGGGTTATAGCCACGCAGACCGCTGCGAGCGGACTCTTTGCGCGATACGCCATAATAGTATTCGTTCTGGTTTTCGCTGTTCCACTGCACACCAATACCCGGAGTCACGGTCAGGCCACCGTTGGTGTAACGATACAACCAGGCCATATCCCAGACAATGCCGTTGCTGTTATCCAGGGTATCGCCAGCCAGGGTGGTACGCAGGTAACCGTACTGGGTAAAGTGAGCATAAGACAGACCAGCCATCATGGTGCTCTTACGGTCATCCAGGTGACGCATTTGGTGATTGCCACTGTCTTTCGCTTTGAAGTAAAGCGGCGACCAGTAAGCGGTAATTGAAAGTTTATCCGTTGCGTCATTCCACAGGTAGTAACCACCACCTAAGCCACGGAACCAGAAGTTATCGCCTTCATAGTTGATTACCGGTACTGGGTAAACATCGGTATCGTAATCTTTATATGGGTGCTCAACGACACCTACGCCTGCGCCCAAGGAAAATTTACCTTCAGCGTGCGCTACGCCTGCAGACGTTGCGATAAGCACTCCAAGTGCCAGAAGTTTGAGTTTGGTCACAATTAATCATTCCTTAAACAAATGTTTAGCGGGCGACAAAGTTTACCCGTCAATACATCGAAACCCAACCTTTTTACGTTTTCATTTTTTAAAGTAACTGTTTAATTTTCCTGCCGCGGATGACACCGCGCTTACAGCCAAATGAATTTAGCGTTACTGGCGAGCCTGGTCTTTACATTAATTATGCAAAATTTATGGATGAGTTGTTGATATGCCATTGAAATTAAGAAAGCCGTGCAGGCAAGTTTTCCATTTGCCATCTACGCTTAATTTTGAAGGTGTATCACCGGGCACGTTGTTCTCATCGTCGATAAAATGGCATGAGAGTTGCTGTGTTTTAGCAAGAGACGTCGTTCAGTTTACCTCTTCCGGGAGCCTCTACTATTCATATGAACGGCTCTTAACCTGTGCTAAAAAACGAAAGGACGGCATACCATGAATATATTCGATCACTATCGCCAGCGATATGAAGCTGCCAAGGACGAAGAGTTCACACTGCAGGAGTTTCTTACCACTTGTCGGCAAGATCGCAGTGCTTATGCCAACGCGGCTGAGCGGCTATTGATGGCTATCGGTGAGCCTGTCATGGTCGATACAGCCCAGGAACCCAGACTTTCTCGACTCTTTTCTAACCGGGTCATTGCACGTTATCCGGCGTTTGAAGAGTTTTACGGCATGGAAGACGCGATTGAACAGATTGTCTCTTATCTGAAACACGCGGCTCAGGGGCTGGAAGAGAAGAAACAAATCCTGTATCTGCTGGGGCCTGTGGGTGGGGGTAAATCATCGCTTGCTGAGCGACTGAAATCATTAATGCAGCTCGTACCGATTTATGTATTGAGCGCCAACGGTGAGCGTAGCCCGGTCAACGATCATCCGTTCTGTCTTTTCAATCCGCAGGAAGATGCGCAGATTCTGGAAAAAGAGTATGGCATTCCTCGCCGTTATCTCGGCACCATCATGTCGCCGTGGGCGGCAAAACGCCTGCATGAATTTGGTGGCGATATCACTAAGTTCCGGGTAGTGAAGGTCTGGCCGTCAATTCTGCAACAAATTGCTATCGCCAAAACGGAACCCGGCGATGAGAACAACCAGGACATCTCCGCGCTGGTTGGGAAAATCGATATTCGTAAACTCGAACACTACGCGCAGAATGACCCGGACGCCTACGACTATTCCGGTGCGCTGTGCCGCGCCAATCAGGGGATCATGGAATTCGTTGAGATGTTTAAAGCACCGATAAAAGTGCTGCATCCCTTGTTAACCGCCACTCAGGAAGGTAACTACAACGGGACGGAAGGTATCTCCGCCCTGCCGTTCAACGGGATTATTCTCGCCCACTCGAACGAGTCCGAATGGGTCACTTTCCGTAATAACAAAAACAACGAAGCCTTCCTCGACCGTGTTTACATCGTGAAGGTGCCGTATTGCTTGCGCATTTCCGAAGAGATCAAAATCTACGAGAAATTGCTTAATCACAGTGAATTGACTCACGCCCCATGCGCCCCTGGCACGCTGGAAACACTGTCACGTTTTTCCATTCTTTCGCGCCTGAAAGAGCCAGAAAACTCCAGCATTTATTCAAAGATGCGGGTTTATGATGGCGAAAGTCTGAAAGACACCGATCCCAAAGCCAAGTCGTATCAGGAATATCGTGACTACGCCGGTGTCGATGAAGGGATGAACGGTCTGTCGACGCGTTTTGCGTTTAAGATCCTCTCCCGCGTGTTCAACTTCGATCATGTAGAAGTGGCGGCAAACCCGGTCCATCTGTTCTACGTCCTGGAACAGCAGATCGAGCGCGAGCAGTTCCCGCAAGAGCAGGCAGAACGCTATCTGGAGTTCCTGAAAGGTTATCTGATCCCGAAATATGCCGAGTTTATCGGCAAAGAGATCCAGACGGCCTACCTTTAATCCTATTCCGAATATGGGCAAAACATTTTCGACCGTTATGTTACCTACGCGGATTTCTGGATTCAGGATCAGGAGTATCGCGATCCGGATACCGGGCAGCTGTTTGACCGCGAGTCTCTTAACGCCGAGCTGGAGAAAATCGAGAAACCGGCGGGGATCAGTAATCCAAAAGATTTCCGCAACGAGATTGTTAACTTCGTACTGCGCGCCAGAGCGAATAACAGCGGACGCAATCCGAACTGGACCAGCTATGAAAAACTGCGCACGGTTATCGAGAAGAAAATGTTCTCCAATACCGAGGAGCTGTTGCCGGTTATCTCGTTTAACGCCAAAACGTCAACCGACGAGCAGAAGAAACACGACGACTTTGTCGACCGTATGATGGAAAAAGGCTACACCCGTAAACAGGTGCGTTTACTGTGCGAATGGTATTTGCGCGTACGTAAATCGTCTTAACAACCCTGGCCCGGTACACATGCTACCGGGCCTACAACGACAGCGAACCGTGGGCCAGAGAAATGGCAACACAGGCGTAGCATACAGTTGGCAAATGTAGTACGGGGGGCATATGACCTGGTTTATTGACCGGCGTCTGAACGGCAAAAACAAAAGCATGGTGAATCGCCAGCGTTTTTTACGCCGTTATAAAGCGCAAATTAAACAGTCGATCTCCGAGGCCATGAATAAGCGTTCGGTGACTGACGTCGACAGCGGCGAATCCGTATCCATTCCCACGGAAGATATTAGCGAACCGATGTTTCATCAGGGGCGTGGCGGCCTGCGCCACCGCGTACATCCGGGCAATGACCATTTCGTCCAGAACGACCGAATTGAACGTCCCCAGGGTGGCGGCGGAGGTTCCGGCAGTGGTCAGGGCCAGGCCAGCCAGGATGGTGAAGGTCAGGATGAATTTGTCTTTCAGATTTCGAAAGATGAGTATCTTGATCTGCTCTTTGAAGATTTGGCCTTACCGAATCTGAAACAAAACCAACAACGCCAGCTGACCGAATATAAAACGCATCGGGCGGGTTATACCGCTAACGGCGTTCCAGCCAATATCAGCGTTGTGCGTTCCTTGCAGAACTCACTGGCGCGACGCACAGCCATGACGGCGGGCAAGCGACGGGAACTTCATGCGCTGGAAGAGAATTTGGCCATCATCAGCAACAGTGAACCTGCGCAACTGCTGGAAGAGGAACGTCTGCGCAAAGAAATTGCAGAATTACGTGCCAAAATTGAACGCGTCCCTTTTATTGACACCTTCGATTTACGTTACAAGAACTACGAGAAGCGGCCCGATCCCTCCAGCCAGGCAGTGATGTTTTGCCTGATGGACGTTTCCGGTTCAATGGATCAATCCACTAAAGATATGGCTAAGCGTTTTTATATTCTGCTGTATCTGTTCCTCAGCAGAACGTATAAGAACGTGGAAGTCGTATACATCCGCCATCATACCCAAGCGAAAGAAGTCGATGAACATGAGTTTTTCTACTCGCAGGAAACAGGCGGCACCATTGTTTCCAGCGCCCTGAAACTGATGGATGAGGTAGTGAAAGAGCGTTATAACCCGGCACAGTGGAATATTTACGCTGCACAAGCATCGGACGGCGATAACTGGGCCGATGACTCTCCGCTTTGCCATGAAATCCTGGCGAAAAAATTATTACCTGTTGTTCGTTATTACAGCTATATCGAAATTACCCGTCGTGCACATCAGACATTGTGGCGAGAATATGAGCATCTGCAATCTACTTTCGACAACTTTGCGATGCAGCACATCCGCGACCAGGATGATATTTATCCGGTGTTCCGTGAACTGTTTCATAAACAAAATGCAACAGCTAAAGACTAAAACTATCAGCCAGGTCATTATCGCCTGGCTGATTTTTAGCTTACTGTAATTTATCTCATTTATTACATACATTAGCTTACAATCGCTTTAAATATGACAGCATAACCTTTACATAATTTAGTTCCAGAAAACAATCATTCGGAAAAATGATTCAGTCAACACGTATTTCCATGGGGTTATTCTTTAAATATTTTTTATCGTTAACGAAAATTGATCTTGGTCAAATCTATATATCTCTGCCATCAATAAAATCCAGCACTCACATTGCTCTCCTTTTTATGGTTTCTATGGGTACACAAAAATTAAAAGCTCAAAGCTTTTTTATTTTCAGTTTATTGCTGACATTAATTTTATTTTGCATTACTACCTTATATAACGAAAACACAAATGTAAAACTCATCCCACAGATGAATTACCTGATGGTTGTTGTGGCTTTGTTTTTCCTTAACGCCGTCATTTTTCTTTTCATGTTAATGAAATATTTCACTAACAAACAAATTTTACCAACACTCATTTTAAGCCTTGCATTCTTAAGTGGCCTTATCTATTTAGTTGAAACCATTGTAATTATCCATAAACCAATTAACGGCAGTACACTGATCCAGACAAAGTCGAATGATGTTTCTATTTTCTATATTTTCCGCCAACTCAGTTTTATTTGTTTAACCTCGCTGGCACTCTTTTGTTATGGAAAAGACAACATCCTTGACAACAATAAGAAAAAAACGGGAATCCTGTTGCTGGCGTTGATTCCTTTTTTAGTTTTTCCCCTTCTGGCACACAATCTGAGCAGTTATAACGCTGACTATTCTTTGTATGTCGTCGACTACTGTCCGGACAACCATACTGCGACCAGGGGAATCAACTATACAAAAATATTGGTTTGTCTGTGGGCATTTTTACTGTTCTTTATTATCATGCGTACACGATTAGCCAGCGAACTATGGCCGTTAATAGCATTATTATGTCTGGCATCGCTATGCTGCAACTTACTTCTACTGACTCTGGATGAGTATAATTACACCATCTGGTATATCAGTCGCGGGATTGAAGTTTCCAGTAAACTGTTTGTTGTGTCTTTTCTGATTTATAACATTTTTCAGGAGCTGCAACTCTCCAGCAAACTGGCAGTTCATGATGTGCTGACCAATATTTATAATCGGCGCTACTTTTTCAACAGCGTAGAGTCATTATTGTCGCGACCTGTTGTTAAGGACTTCTGTGTCATGCTGGTTGATATTAATCAGTTCAAACGCATCAATGCCCAATGGGGACATCGTGTGGGTGATAAAGTGCTGGTTTCAATTGTCGGTAATGACTCCAACTTATTGATAGTGTTTTATGTTCAGATAATGCCCGATGACTTTGTCATGCAGCTCCACCGATTTTGAGAACGACAGCGACTTCCGTCCCAGCCGTGCCAGGTGCTGCCTCAGATTCAGGTTATGCCGCTCAATTCGCTGCGTATATCGCTTGCTGATTACGTGCAGCTTTCCCTTCAGGCGGGATTCATACAGTGGCCAGCCATCCGTCATCCATATCACCACGTCAAAGGGTGACAGCAAGCTCATAAGACGCCCCAGCGTCGCCATAGTGCGTTCACCGAATACGTGCGCAACAACCGTCTTCCGGAGCCTGTCATACGCGTAAAACAGCCAGCGCTGGCGCGATTTAGCCCCGACGTAT
>NZ_MECT01000562.1:0-19353 GCF_001722145.1 Shigella sp. FC1544 | reverse complement strand
GATGCCGGAAATCTGCGAGGCTCCACACCTGCCAGTTTCACCCTTTTAACCATCATACTGCTCCGTGTTTAATTGTGTGGGATGCGTTCATTACATTTTTCATGGGAGGATAAATTGAGCCAGATGGAATGGCCCAGGGAGTGATTTTGCTTTCACCTACTAATATTCCCTTAGCTATTCGTGATTGCATGTTAGTAAAAACTTTATGATATGGTTCGTTTTCGATTAATACTAAATTTTCGAAATCATTAGTACCACCATCATCTAGAGATAGTTTATGGTGAACATTATAATTTAGAGGAACATTGCCCTTTCTCATTCTTAAAAGGTCTTCGGCGTTGAATCTTCCAGATGCTTCGGAGGTTTTTGCAAGTTTGATAAGAAAATTTTTTCTTACAGTTTTATTAAACTCCTTTCGTAAGTTAGCTAAGTCTTTTGAAGGTCTCTTAATGTATATTATTTCTATTATGTCTATACCATCAAGAAGTTTTTGTTGACCTCTAAGTTTGCCTAAGTAACTATTTATTTCTGTATATGTATCAACATTAGAACGCTTTGTTAAAAGAATAGATGCTGTTGCTATCGCTATGCCCGCTGTTTTTTCATTTAGTATTTGATCATAGCCTTTTATTGCATCTCCACCCAGTTTTTCCGCAGTATCTCTGAATCCTTCAATGTTCCCATTGTATACGCCACCAGCAGCAAGTAGCCTGCCAATAGCTTTGCTGTTTAACGTTTTGAAACGATTATTTGTTTGGTTTTTTGAATTTGGTAAAAACAAACGGTTATAATTTTCAGGGAGTGCCAAATAGCTGAACTCGGTATTTGCGATAAGATGTTGACAGAGGATAAATTCATAACTAATAGTTATTGTTTCTGTATCCAGTTGGTTTTCAATGATCTGGTGATGAATAGCCGATAAAAAAGCGCCTCTTAGTTGTATATAATAATACTTTTCCAATCTACCAAATCTATTTATTCGATAGAAGTCAAATCCCATAAATAATTGTTCATTATTGTTAATGGAATTAATAAATAATGGAGTGCTTTTATCAATTAATTTACAAAATGTTATACCATGGAACTGTGAACCAAGCCCCGTATTATTAATATTATTTAAGAGTGAGAATGTAAATATTTCATCCTCATGCCCGCTCTGCCAACGATTACCTGTAGACTCAGAAGTCCCACAACCTGCGGAGATGCTTCCTTGTTGTTCTCCCGTTACTGTCAGGTAAACAATATTACTCATCCCTGAAAAGTCCTTTTATGGCATGCTATTTTATCAATGGCAATATTATGCTTGTTAATTGTTATTTATTTACTCCAGGAAATTGTAGGCGTATATATTAAAAAATAAAATATTACACTTTAGGAAGTAATTATGAGTTAAATCTCAATATATGTATTGGATAAATAAATACCTTAAAGGAAGGTATGTCGATTTTGAATGACACCCTTTTTCCATCTCAGAAAAAGGGCACTATCTTACTTCACCCGCGCCATATAATATGCATCGACATATTCACCATTACGCAATGCGTACTTCTTACCAGTCCCTTCAATTTCAAAGCCGTATTTTTTATAGACCTTAATTGCCGGGGCGTTATCGACAAACACGGTTAGTTCAATGCGATCTACCCGCAACCAGTTGTCGCACATTTCAATCATCTCTCGCATCAGGGCGCTGGCGACGCCGCAGTTCTTCCAACGAGAGTCGACACAGATACCAAAATCGGCAACATGACTGCGGCGTGGGCGCTGTTGCACGTCAATGGTGAGATGGCCCACGACGTCTCCATCAATACAGGCGACGAGTTGCTTGATGCCGGGACGATCGGCGAGTCGCTCCTGCCACATATGATCGGAAGGATGAGGCACCTGTAGTGTGTTGCAATACACCTCCGGCTGGGCGTGAATCTGCCTGATGGCCTCGTAATCCCGTGTTTCTGCGTGGCGTATTACTATCTCACTCATTCCTTTGTCCTCTTTGGGGTAAATGTCCCTTTCAACATCATTGACTTTCAAATGCGAGTCAAATGCATTTTTTTGCAAAAAGTGTTGGACAAGTGCGAATGAGAATGATTATTATTGTCTCGCGATCAGGAAGACCCTCGCGGAGAACCTGAAAGCACGACATTGCTCACATTGCTTCCAGTATTACTTAGCCAGCCGGGTGCTGGCTTTTTTTTGATCTTTCGTTCTCAATTTATCCACGGGAGTGCTTGTGTTCGTTATGCGCACTCCAGTAGGAACCACGTCCGCTTTGCGCTAAGGTGTAAATAACCACCTTAAAAAGGACGAAATCATGGTCATCAACTGCGCCTTTATTGGCTTCGGCAAAAGCACCACCCGTTACCATCTGCCGTATGTACTTAACCGCAAGGATAGCTGGCATGTCGCGCATATTTTTCGTCGCCATGCGAAGCCGGAAGAACAGGCTCCCATTTATTCCCATATCCATTTCACCAGCGATCTCGACGAAGTACTAAACGATCCCGATGTTAAGCTGGTTGTTGTCTGCACTCACGCGGACAGCCATTTCGAGTACGCGAAACGCGCGCTGGAAGCCGGGAAAAATGTGCTGGTCGAAAAACCGTTCACCCCGACGCTTGCCCAGGCGAAGGAGCTGTTTGCGTTGGCGAAAAGCAAAGGGCTGACCGTCACGCCGTATCAGAATCGTCGCTTTGACTCCTGCTTCCTGACAGCGAAAAAAGCGATTGAAAGTGGCAAGTTGGGAGAGATTGTTGAAGTGGAAAGCCATTTTGACTATTACCGCCCGGTGGCAGAAACCAAACCTGGGCTGCCGCAGGATGGCGCGTTTTATGGCCTTGGTGTGCATACGATGGACCAGATTATTTCTCTGTTCGGTCGCCCGGATCACGTCGCTTATGACATCCGCAGCCTGCGTAATAAAGCCAATCCTGACGACACCTTTGAAGCGCAACTGTTTTATGGCGACCTGAAAGCCATCGTCAAAACCAGCCATCTGGTGAAAATCGATTATCCGAAATTTATCGTTCACGGTAAGAAAGGTTCGTTTATTAAATACGGTATCGACCAGCAGGAAACCAGCCTGAAGGCTAATATTATGCCGGGCGAACCGGGATTCGCAGCGGATGATTCGGTCGGTGTGCCGGAGTATGTCAATGACGAGGGCGTGACGGTCAGAGAAGAGATGAAGCCGGAGATGGGCGATTACGGGCGCGTTTATGATGCGTTGTATCAAACCATCACCCACGGTGCGCCAAATTACGTCAAGGAATCTGAAGTTCTTACCAATCTGAAAATCCTTGAACGCGGATTTGAGCAAGCCTCTCCCTCCACAGTGACTCTCGCGAATTAAGTTTGATGGCCCCTCGAATAGTTCAATTTTTTCGAACAGAGGGGGCAATTTTCACCCTCTATCATCCCAGGCAGATCGGGTCCACACTAAGCCCATCGAAATCATTCAGGGGGCGAATACAAATGATCTACTTACGCAAAGCAAATGAACGTGGTCATGCAAATCATGGCTGGCTGGACTCCTGGCATACTTTCTCTTTTGCCAACTATTACGATCCGAACTTTATGGGCTTCTCCGCGCTGCGCGTGATTAACGACGACGTGATTGAAGCAGGGCAGGGCTTCGGCACTCACCCGCATAAAGATATGGAAATTTTGACCTACGTGCTGGAAGGTACTGTTGAGCATCAGGACAGCATGGGCAATAAAGAGCAGGTTCCGGCGGGTGAGTTCCAGATTATGAGTGCGGGTACGGGTATTCGTCACTCAGAGTACAACCCAAGCAGCACCGAGCGTCTGCATCTGTATCAGATCTGGATCATGCCTGAAGAAAACGGTATTACGCCGCGTTATGAACAGCGTCGCTTCGATGCCGTACAGGGCAAACAGCTGGTGCTCTCGCCGGATGCGCGAGATGGTTCATTGAAAGTGCATCAGGATATGGAACTGTACCGCTGGGCGTTGCTGAAAGATGAGCAGTCGGTGCATCAGATTGCCGCTGAACGCCGCGTCTGGATCCAGGTGGTGAAAGGCAATGTCACCATTAACGGCGTGAAAGCCTCGACCAGCGATGGTCTGGCAATCTGGGATGAGCAGGCAATCTCCATCCATGCGGATAGCGACAGCGAAGTGTTACTGTTCGATCTGCCGCCGGTTTAAAACTCAACGGCATCTTTGAAGCCTGCCTTTTTGCAGGCTTCCTCGCTCGCTCCGGTCGCGTGCTGATGCACGCTTCCGGGGTTTTGCCGCGTCGTTAGCACAATGCGATGCAATTGATTTAGTGTATATCTAATAATTGTAAACAAGCACTGTTTTCCCCGGGAAGGTTCTGATGCGTCCGTGTTAAACTAAGAGAATCTATCTCTTTTGTACCTTCAGGACGATGAAAAAGAAAAGACCCGTACTTCAGGATGTGGCTGACCGTGTAGGCGTGACCAAAATGACGGTCAGCCGTTTTTTACGCAACCCGGAGCAGGTTTCCGTCGCTCTACGCGGCAAGATTGCCGCCGCTCTTGATGAACTGGGCTATATTCCCAATCGTGCGCCCGATATCCTCTCTAACGCCACCAGCCGGGCGATTGGCGTCCTGTTACCTTCTCTCACCAACCAGGTTTTCGCGGAAGTATTACGCGGAATCGAAAGCGTCACCGACGCGCACGGTTATCAGACCATGCTGGCTCACTACGGTTATAAACCGGAAATGGAGCAAGAACGTCTCGAATCCATGCTCTCATGGAATATCGACGGACTGATCCTCACCGAACGTACCCACACGCCGCGCACCTTAAAGATGATTGAAGTGGCGGGGATCCCGGTGGTGGAACTCATGGACAGCCAGTCGCCGTGCCTCGATATCGCCGTCGGTTTTGATAACTTTGAAGCGGCACGCCAGATGACCACCGCCATTATTGCTCGCGGGCATTGCCACATTGCCTATCTCGGCGCGCGTCTCGACGAACGTACTATCATCAAACAGAAGGGATACGAACAGGCGATGCTGGATGCAGGTCTGGTGTCGTATAGCGTGATGGTTGAGCAATCTTCTTCTTACTCTTCCGGTATTGAACTGATTCGCCAGGCGCGGCGGGAATATCCGCAGCTGGATGGCGTGTTCTGTACCAACGATGACCTGGCGGTCGGCGCGGCGTTTGAATGTCAGCGTCTGGGATTGAAGGTTCCTGACGATATGGCGATTGCCGGTTTCCACGGTCATGACATTGGCCAGGTGATGGAGCCGCGGTTAGCGAGCGTGCTGACGCCGCGTGAGCGGATGGGCAGTATTGGCGCTGAACGCCTGCTGGCGCGTATTCGTGGCGAATCTGTGACACCGAAAATGTTAGATTTAGGTTTCACCTTGTCACCGGGCGGATCTATTTAAGTCTACAAATTTGAAGTAGCTCACACTTATACACTTAAGGCACGGATGGATATTGCTTCTGATATTGTCCGGCTGGACAATGTTACCGATAACAGTTACCCGTAACATTTTTGATTCTTGTATTGTGGGGGCACCACTTTGAGCACGACTAACCATGATCACCACATTTACGTCTTGATGGGCGTATCGGGCAGCGGCAAATCTGCGGTCGCCAGTGAAGTGGCGCATCAACTTCATGCCGCGTTTCTTGATGGCGATTTCCTCCATTCACGGCGCAATATCGAAAAAATGGCGTCTGGCGAACCGCTGAATGACGACGATCGCAAACCCTGGTTGCAGGCGCTGAACGACGCCGCGTTTGCTATGCAGCGCACCAATAAAGTGTCGCTGATCGTCTGTTCTGCACTGAAAAAGCACTATCGCGACTTGCTGCGTGAAGGTAATCCGAATCTCTCTTTCATCTACCTGAAAGGCGATTTTGATGTGATTGAAAGTCGCTTGAAAGCGCGCAAAGGCCATTTCTTTAAAACCCAAATGTTGGTGACGCAGTTTGAAACGCTGCAGGAGCCGGGTGCGGACGAAACCGATGTACTGGTGGTGGATATCGATCAACCGCTGGAAGGTGTTGTGGCAAGCACCATTGAGGTTATTAAAAAAGGCAAATAAGTAGTGACTACATTAACGCTTGTTTTAACAGCAGTAGGGTCTGTTTTACTGCTGCTGTTTTTAGTCATGAAGGCGCGTATGCACGCTTTCCTGGCTTTGATGGTGGTGTCCATGGGGGCTGGCCTTTTTTCCGGTATGCCGCTCGATAAAATCGCAGCGACGATGGAAAAAGGGATGGGAGGCACCCTCGGCTTCCTGGCGGTGGTTGTCGCCCTGGGAGCTATGTTTGGCAAGATCTTACATGAAACCGGCGCAGTCGATCAGATTGCCGTCAAAATGCTCAAATCCTTCGGTCACAGCCGCGCGCATTATGCCATCGGCCTTGCGGGGTTGGTCTGTGCGCTACCGCTGTTCTTTGAAGTGGCGATAGTTCTGCTGATTAG
Source organism: Shigella sp. FC1544 (assembly GCF_001722145.1). Lineage (NCBI taxonomy): Bacteria > Pseudomonadati > Pseudomonadota > Gammaproteobacteria > Enterobacterales > Enterobacteriaceae > Shigella > Shigella sp. FC1544. The sequence goes on along the minus strand of NZ_MECT01000562.1, from coordinate 12,921 downwards.
CGTTGCTTTCTCAATGGCGCGCCACACCGGTACGAACCTGGTGAAGCTGGTAATCCCATTATTCGCAGGCGTGGCGGCAGCGGCGGCATTTCTGGTGCCTGGACCAGCGCCGATGCTGCTGGCATCGCAGATGAATGCCGACTTTGGCTGGATGATCCTGATTGGTCTGTGTGCGGCAATTCCGGGAATGATTATTGCCGGGCCGCTGTGGGGTAATTTCATCAGCCGTTACGTGGAGTTGCATATTCCTGACGACATCAGCGAACCGCATCTCGGCGAAGGCAAAATGCCGTCCTTCGGATTCAGCCTGTCGCTGATCCTGTTGCCGCTGGTGCTGGTGGGGCTGAAAACCATTGCCGCTCGTTTTGTGCCAGAAGGATCAACTGCTTACGAATGGTTCGAGTTTATTGGTCATCCATTTACCGCGATTCTGGTTGCTTGTCTGGTAGCGATTTATGGCCTGGCAATGCGTCAGGGCATGCCAAAAGACAAAGTGATGGAGATTTGCGGTCACGCGCTACAACCGGCGGGGATCATTCTGCTGGTGATTGGTGCAGGCGGCGTGTTCAAACAGGTGCTGGTTGACTCTGGCGTAGGTCCGGCACTGGGCGAAGCGTTAACCGGCATGGGCCTGCCGATTGCTATCACCTGCTTCGTGCTGGCCGCTGCAGTGCGCATCATTCAGGGGTCTGCCACCGTTGCCTGTTTAACGGCGGTGGGGCTGGTGATGCCGGTCATTGAACAACTGAACTACTCCGGTGCGCAAATGGCGGCACTGTCGATTTGTATCGCTGGTGGTTCGATTGTTGTCAGCCACGTTAACGACGCCGGTTTCTGGTTGTTCGGTAAATTTACCGGCGCGACCGAAGCCGAAACGCTGAAAACCTGGACCATGATGGAAACCATCCTCGGCACTGTTGGTGCCATCGTTGGGATGATTGCGTTCCAGCTGTTGAGTTAAGTTTGTTCGCCCGGTAGTTGTGACGCTACCGGGTTCTTTTCGAAAAACTCTCCTCGTTACCCCTTCATCCACATTCGAATGCCGTCGAGGAACATCTGGGTTGCCATCATCACCAGAATCAATCCCATCAGGCGTTCAAGTGCGTTCACCCCTTTCTCGCCCAGCAGACGTAAAAATAGCGAAGACTGTAGCAGGATGACAAAGGTGCCGCCCCAGGCCAGCAGCAGAGCAATCACCAGATGTCCCATCTGATTCGGGTACTGATGAGACAACAACATCAGCGTGGCGAGAATAGTCGGCCCGGCGACTAACGGAATTGCCAACGGCACGATAAATGGCTCTTCACCTGCCGGAAGCCCGCTGCTATTTCCTGAAGCGCTGGGGAAAATCATCTTAATGGCGATTAGAAACAGAATGATGCCGCCAGAAATGGAGACGGTTTCTGCTCGCAGGCTGAGAAATGCCAGAATTTTCTCACCCGCAAACAGGAACACCAGCATCACCAGGAGAGCAATAAGCAACTCTCGCACCATGATTGCCCGCCGTCTTTTCGGTTCAGTATGTTTCAGTACGGACATGAAAATAGGCAGGTTTCCGAGCGGATCCATAATCAGGATCAATAAAACTGCTGCAGAAATGATTTCATTCATAACTCAAATTCCCTGATAATTGCCGCGGACTTTCTGTGTGATAACAAAGCAGGATAAGTCGCATTACTGATGGCTTCGCTATCATTGATTAATTTCACTTGCGACTTTGGCTGCTTTTTGTATGGTGAAAGATGTGCCAAGAGGAGACCGGCACATTTATACAGCACACATCTTTGCAGGAAAAAACGCTTATGAAAAATGTTGGTTTTATCGGCTGGCGCGGTATGGTCGGCTCCGTTCTCATGCAACGCATGGTTGAAGAGCGCGACTTCGACGCCATTCGCCCTGTCTTCTTTTCTACTTCTCAGCTTGGCCAGGCTGCGCCGTCTTTTGGCGGAACCACTGGCACACTTCAGGATGCCTTTGATCTGGAGGCGCTAAAGGCCCTCGATATCATTGTGACCTGTCAGGGCGGCGATTATACCAACGAAATCTATCCAAAGCTTCGTGAAAGCGGATGGCAAGGTTACTGGATTGACGCAGCATCGTCTCTGCGCATGAAAGATGACGCCATCATCATTCTTGACCCCGTCAATCAGGACGTCATTACCGACGGATTAAATAATGGCATCAGGACTTTTGTTGGCGGTAACTGTACCGTAAGCCTGATGTTGATGTCGTTGGGTGGTTTATTCGCCAATGATCTTGTTGATTGGGTGTCCGTTGCAACCTACCAGGCCGCTTCCGGCGGTGGTGCGCGACATATGCGTGAGTTATTAACCCAGATGGGCCATCTGTATGGCCATGTGGCAGATGAACTCGCGACCCCGTCCTCTGCTATTCTCGATATCGAACGCAAAGTCACAACCTTAACCCGTAGCGGTGAGCTGCCGGTGGATAACTTTGGCGTGCCGCTGGCGGGTAGCCTGATTCCGTGGATCGACAAACAGCTCGATAATGGTCAGAGCCGCGAAGAGTGGAAAGGGCAGGCGGAAACCAACAAGATCCTCAACACATCTTCCGTAATTCCGGTAGATGGTTTATGTGTGCGTGTCGGGGCATTGCGCTGCCACAGCCAGGCATTCACTATTAAATTGAAAAAAGATGTGTCTATTCCGACCGTCGAAGAACTGCTGGCTGCGCACAATCCGTGGGCGAAAGTCGTTCCGAACGATCGGGAAATCACTATGCGTGAGCTAACCCCAGCTGCCGTTACCGGCACGCTGACCACGCCGGTAGGCCGCCTGCGTAAGCTGAATATGGGACCGGAGTTCCTGTCAGCCTTTACCGTGGGTGACCAGCTGCTGTGGGGGGCCGCGGAGCCGCTGCGTCGGATGCTTCGTCAACTGGCGTAATCTTTATTCATTAAATCTGGGGCGCGATGCCGCCCCTGTTAGTGCGTAATACAGGAGTAAGCGCAGATGTTTCATGATTTACCGGGAGTTAAATAGAGCATTGGCTATTCTTTAAGGGTGGCTGAATACATGAGTATTCACAGCCTTACCTGAAGTGAGGACGACGCAGAGAGGATGCACAGAGTGCTGCGCCGTTCAGGTCAAAAAAATGTCACAACCAGAAGTCAAAAATCCAATTGGATGGGGTGACACAATAAAACAGGAAGACAAGCATGTCCGATCGTATCGATAGAGACGTGATTAACGCGCTAATTGCAGGCCATTTTGCGGATCCTTTTTCCGTACTGGGAATGCATAAAACAACCGCGGGACTGGAAGTCCGTGCCCTTTTACCCGACGCTACCGATGTGTGGGTGATTGAACCGAAAACCGGGCGCAAACTCGCAAAACTGGAGTGTCTTGACTCACGGGGATTCTTTAGCGGTGTCATTCCGCGACGTAAGAATTTTTTCCGCTATCAGTTGGCTGTTGTCTGGCATGGTCAGCAAAACCTGATTGATGATCCTTACCGTTTTGGCCCGCTAATCCAGGAAATGGATGCCTGGCTATTATCTGAAGGTACTCACCTGCGCCCGTATGAAACCTTAGGCGCGCATGCAGATACTATGGATGGCGTCACAGGTACGCGTTTCTCTGTTTGGGCTCCAAACGCCCGTCGGGTCTCGGTGGTTGGGCAATTCAACTACTGGGACGGTCGCCGTCACCCGATGCGTCTGCGTAAAGAGAGCGGCATTTGGGAACTGTTTATCCCTGGGGCGCATAACGGTCAGCTCTATAAATACGAGATGATTGATGCCAATGGCAACTTGCGTCTGAAGTCCGACCCTTATGCCTTCGAAGCGCAAATGCGCCCGGAAACCGCGTCTCTTATTTGCGGGCTGCCGGAAAAGGTTGTACAGACTGAAGAGCGCAAAAAAGCGAATCAGTTTGATGCGTCAATCTCTATTTATGAAGTTCACCTGGGCTCCTGGCGTCGCCACACCGATAACAATTTCTGGTTGAGCTACCGTGAGCTGGCCGATCAACTGGTGCCTTATGCTAAATGGATGGGCTTTACCCACCTCGAACTACTGCCCATTAACGAGCATCCCTTCGATGCAGTTGGGGTTATCAGCCAACCGGCCTGTATGCACCAACCCGCCGTTTTGGTACTCGCGACGACTTCCGTTATTTCATTGATGCCGCACACGCAGCGGGTCTGAACGTGATTCTCGACTGGGTGCCAGGCCACTTCCCGACCGATGACTTTGCGCTTGCCGAATTTGATGGCACGAACTTGTATGAACACAGCGATCCGCGCGAAGGCTATCATCAGGACTGGAATACGCTGATCTACAATTATGGTCGCCGTGAAGTCAGTAACTTCCTCGTCGGTAACGCGCTTTACTGGATTGAACGTTTTGGTATTGATGCGCTGCGCGTCGATGCGGTGGCGTCAATGATTTATCGCGACTACAGCCGTAAAGAGGGGGAGTGGATCCCGAACGAATTTGGCGGGCGCGAGAATCTTGAAGCGATTGAATTCTTGCGTAATACCAACCGTATTCTTGGTGAGCAGGTTTCCGGTGCGGTGACAATGGCTGAGGAGTCTACCGATTTCCCTGGCGTTTCTCGTCCGCAGGATATGGGCGGTCTGGGCTTCTGGTACAAGTGGAACCTCGGCTGGATGCATGACACCCTGGACTACATGAAGCTCGACCCGGTTTATCGTCAGTATCATCACGATAAACTCACCTTCGGGATTCTCTACAACTACACTGAAAACTTCGTCCTGCCGTTGTCGCATGATGAAGTGGTCCACGGTAAAAAATCGATTCTCGACCGCATGCCGGGCGACGCATGGCAGAAATTCGCTAACCTGCGCGCCTACTATGGCTGGATGTGGGCATTCCCGGGCAAGAAACTGCTGTTCATGGGGAACGAATTTGCCCAGGGCCGTGAGTGGAACCATGACGCCAGCCTCGACTGGCATCTGTTGGAAGGTGGCGATAACTGGCACCACGGTGTCCAGCGTCTGGTGCGCGATCTGAACCTCACCTACCGCCACCATAAAGCAATGCATGAACTGGATTTTGACCCGTACGGCTTTGAATGGCTGGTGGTGGATGACAAAGAACGCTCGGTGCTGATCTTTGTGCGTCGCGATAAAGAGGGTAACGAAATTATCGTTGCCAGTAACTTTACGCCGGTGCCGCGTCATGATTATCGCTTCGGCATTAATCAGCCAGGCAAATGGCGTGAAATCCTCAATACCGATTCCATGCACTATCACGGCAGTAATGCAGGCAATGGCGGCACGGTACACAGCGATGAGATTGCCAGCCACGGTCGTCAGCATTCACTAAGCCTGACACTACCACCGCTGGCCACTATCTGGCTGGTTCGGGAGGCAGAATGACACAACTCACCATTGGCAAACCCGCTCCCCTCGGCGCGCATTACGACGGTCAGGGCGTCAACTTCACACTTTTCTCCGCTCATGCCGAGCGGGTAGAACTGTGTGTCTTTGACGCCAATGGCCAGGAACATCGCTATGACTTGCCAGGGCACAGTGGCGACATTTGGCACGGTTATCTGCCGGATGCGCGCCCGGGTTTGCGTTATGGTTATCGCGTTCATGGCCCCTGGCAACCCGCCGAGGGGCATCGCTTTAACCCGGCGAAGTTGTTGATTGATCCTTGCGCGCGGCAAATTGACGGGGAGTTTAAAGATAACCCGCTGCTGCACGCCGGTCATAATGAACCTGACTATCGCGACAACGCCGCCATTGCGCCGAAATGCGTAGTGGTGGTTGATCACTATGACTGGGAAGATGATGCCCCGCCGCGCACGCCGTGGGGCAGCACCATCATTTATGAAGCCCATGTCAAAGGATTAACGTACTTGCACCCGGAGATTCCGGTCGAGATCCGTGGCACTTATAAAGCCCTCGGGCATCCGGTGATGATCAACTATTTGAAACAATTGGGCATTACCGCGCTGGAACTGCTGCCAGTGGCGCAGTTTGCCAGTGAACCACGTCTGCAACGCATGGGGCTAAGTAACTACTGGGGTTACAACCCGGTGGCGATGTTTGCGCTGCATCCGGCGTATGCCTGCTCGCCAGAAACGGCGCTGGATGAGTTTCGCGATGCAATCAAAGCACTGCATAAAGCGGGTATCGAAGTCATTCTTGATATCGTGCTCAACCATAGTGCGGAACTGGACCTCGACGGCCCGTTATTCTCACTGCGTGGGATCGATAACCGTAGCTATTATTGGATAAGAGAAGACGGCGATTATCACAACTGGACCGGTTGCGGCAACACGCTCAATTTGAGTCATCCGGCGGTGGTGGATTATGCCAGCGCCTGCCTGCGTTATTGGGTAGAAACCTGTCACGTCGATGGTTTCCGCTTTGATCTGGCGGCAGTCATGGGCCGTACGCCAGAGTTCCGTCAGGATGCGCCGTTGTTTACCGCTATCCAGAACTGCCCGGTGCTCTCGCAGGTGAAGTTAATTGCTGAACCGTGGGATATCGCCCCTGGTGGTTATCAGGTGGGAAATTTCCGCCGCTGTTTGCCGAGTGGAACGATCATTTCCGCGATGCTGCCCGTCGTTTCTGGCTACATTATGATTTGCCTCTGGGGGCGTTTGCCGGGCGTTTTGCTGCCTCCAGCGATGTTTTTAAACGTAATGGTCGTCTGCCGAGTGCCGCGATTAATCTCGTCACTGCGCATGACGGTTTTACGCTTCGCGACTGCGTTTGCTTCAACCATAAACACAATGAAGCAAACGGAGAAGAAAATCGCGACGGGACCAACAACAATTACAGTAACAATCATGGTAAAGAAGGGTTAGGCGGTTCTCTTGACCTGGTTGAACGGCGGCGCGACAGTATTCACGCCTTGTTAACAACGTTGTTGCTCTCCCAGGGTACGCCGATGTTACTGGCCGGTGACGAACATGGTCACAGCCAGCATGGCAATAACAATGCCTACTGTCAGGATAACCAATTAACCTGGTTGGACTGGTCGCAGGCAAGCAGTGGTTTAACCGCATTTACCGCCGCGTTAATCCATCTGCGCAAGCGCATTCCCGCTTTGGTGGAGAATCGCTGGTGGGAAGAAGGCGATGGCAATGTCCGTTGGCTAAATCGATATGCTCAACCTTTAAGCACGGATGAGTGGCAAAACGGGCCGAAACAGCTGCAAATTCTGCTCTCGGATCGCTTTTTGATCGCAATTAACGCCACGCTTGAGGTAACAGAGATTGTTTTACCTGCTGGGGAGTGGCACGCCATTCCCCCATTCGCTGGAGAGGATAACCCAGTGATTACGGCTGTCTGGCAGGGACCTGCACACGGATTGTGTGTGTTCCAGAGATGATAAAAAAGGAGTTAGTCATGGTTAGTTTAGAGAAGAACGATCACTTAATGTTGGCACGCCAGCTGCCATTGAAATCTGTTGCCCTGATACTGGCGGGAGGACGTGGTACCCGCCTGAAGGATTTAACCAATAAGCGAGCAAAACCGGCCGTACACTTCGGCGGTAAGTTCCGCATTATCGACTTTGCGCTGTCTAACTGCATCAACTCCGGGATCCGTCGTATGGGCGTGATCACCCAGTACCAGTCCCACACTCTGGTGCAGCACATTCAGCGCGGCTGGTCATTCTTCAATGAAGAAATGAACGAGTTTGTCGATCTGCTGCCAGCACAGCAGAGAATGAAAGGGGAAAACTGGTATCGCGGCACCGCAGATGCGGTCACCCAAAACCTCGACATTATCCGCCGTTATAAAGCGGAATACGTGGTGATCCTGGCGGGCGACCATATCTACAAGCAAGACTACTCGCGTATGCTTATCGATCACGTCGAAAAAGGCGCACGTTGCACCGTTGCTTGTATGCCAGTACCGATTGAAGAAGCCTCCGCATTTGGCGTTATGGCGGTTGATGAGAACGATAAAATTATCGAATTCGTTGAAAAACCTGCTAACCCACCGTCAATGCCGAACGATCCGAGCAAATCTCTGGCGAGTATGGGTATCTACGTCTTTGACGCCGACTATCTGTATGAACTGCTGGAAGAAGACGATCGTGATGAGAACTCCAGCCACGACTTTGGCAAAGATTTGATTCCCAAGATCACCGAAGCCGGTCTGGCCTATGCGCACCCGTTCCCGCTCTCTTGCGTACAATCCGACCCGGATGCCGAGCCGTACTGGCGCGATGTGGGTACGCTGAAAGCTTACTGGAAAGCGAATCTCGATCTGGCCTCTGTGGTGCCGGAACTGGATATGTACGATCGCAATTGGCCAATTCGCACCTACAATGAATCATTACCGCCAGCGAAATTCGTGCAGGATCGCTCCGGTAGCCACGGGATGACCCTTAACTCACTGGTATCCGGCGGTTGTGTGATCTCCGGTTCGGTGGTGGTGCAGTCCGTTCTGTTCTCGCGCGTTCGCGTGAATTCATTCTGCAACATTGATTCCGCCGTATTGTTACCGGAAGTATGGGTAGGTCGCTCGTGCCGTCTGCGCCGCTGCGTCATCGATCGTGCTTGTGTTATCCCGGAAGGCATGGTGATTGGTGAAAACGCAGAGGAAGATGCACGTCGTTTCTATCGTTCAGAAGAAGGCATCGTGCTGGTAACGCGCGAAATGCTACGGAAGTTAGGGCATAAACAGGAGCGATAATGCAAGTTTTACATGTATGTTCAGAGATGTTCCCGCTGCTTAAAACCGGCGGTCTGGCTGATGTTATTGGGGCATTACCCGCAGCACAAATCGCAGACGGCGTTGACGCTCGCGTACTGTTGCCTGCATTTCCCGATATTCGCCGTGGCGTGACCGATGCGCAGGTAGTATCCCGTCGTGATACCTTCGCCGGACATATCACGCTGTTGTTCGGTCATTACAACGGGGTTGGCATATACCTGATTGACGCGCCGCATCTCTATGATCGTCCGGGAAGCCCGTATCACGATACCAACTTATTTGCCTATACCGACAACGTATTGCGTTTTGCGCTGCTGGGGTGGGTTGGGGCAGAAATGGCCAGCGGGCTTGACCCATTCTGGCGTCCTGATGTGGTGCATGCGCACGACTGGCATGCAGGCCTTGCGCCTGCGTATCTGGCGGCGCGCGGGCGTCCGGCGAAGTCGGTGTTTACTGTGCACAACTTGGCCTATCAAGGCATGTTTTATGCACATCACATGAATGACATCCAATTGCCATGGTCATTCTTTAATATTCATGGGCTGGAATTCAACGGACAAATCTCTTTCCTGAAGGCCGGTCTGTACTATGCCGATCACATTACGGCGGTCAGTCCAACCTACGCTCGCGAGATCACCGAACCGCAGTTTGCCTACGGTATGGAAGGTCTGTTGCAACAGCGTCACCGTGAAGGGCGTCTTTCCGGCGTACTGAACGGCGTGGACGAGAAAATCTGGAGTCCAGAGACGGACTTACTGTTGGCCTCGCGTTACACCCGCGATACGTTGGAAGATAAAGCGGAAAATAAGCGCCAGTTACAAATCGCAATGGGGCTTAAGGTTGACGATAAAGTGCCGCTTTTTGCAGTGGTGAGCCGTCTGACCAGCCAGAAAGGTCTCGACCTGGTGCTGGAAGCCTTACCGGGTCTTCTGGAGCAGGGCGGGCAGCTGGCGCTACTCGGCGCGGGCGATCCGGTGCTGCAGGAAGGTTTCCTTGCGGCGGCAGCGGAATACCCCGGCCAGGTGGGCGTTCAGATTGGCTATCACGAAGCATTTTCGCATCGCATTATGGGCGGTGCGGACGTCATTCTGGTGCCCAGCCGTTTTGAACCGTGCGGCTTAACGCAACTTTATGGATTGAAGTACGGTACGCTGCCGTTAGTGCGGCGCACCGGTGGGCTTGCTGATACGGTTTCTGACTGTTCTCTTGAGAACCTTGCAGATGGCGTCGCCAGTGGGTTTGTCTTTGAAGATAGTAATGCCTGGTCGCTGTTACGGGCTATTCGACGTGCTTTTGTACTGTGGTCTCGTCCTTCACTGTGGCGGTTTGTGCAACGTCAGGCTATGGCAATGGATTTTAGCTGGCAGGTCGCGGCGAAGTCGTACCGTGAGCTTTACTATCGCTTGAAATAGTTTTCAGGAAACGCCTATATGAATGCTCCGTTTACATATTCATCGCCCACGCTTAGCGTAGAAGCTCTTAAGCACTCTATCGCTTACAAGCTGATGTTTACGATTGGAAAGGACCCGGTCGTCGCCAATAAACATGAATGGCTGAACGCAACGTTATTTGCTGTGCGCGATCGTCTCGTGGAGCGCTGGTTACGTTCAAACCGTGCCCAGTTGTCGCAAGAAACTCGTCAGGTTTACTACCTGTCGATGGAGTTTTTGATTGGCCGTACGCTCTCCAACGCCATGTTGTCGCTAGGAATTTACGAAGATGTACAGGGCGCACTGGAAGCGATGGGGTTAAATCTCGAAGAGCTGATTGATGAAGAAAATGACCCAGGCCTCGGTAACGGTGGCCTGGGACGTCTGGCGGCTTGCTTCCTTGATTCTCTGGCGACGTTAGGGTTGCCGGGGCGCGGTTACGGCATCCGCTATGACTACGGTATGTTCAAGCAGAACATCGTTAACGGTAGCCAGAAAGAGTCGCCAGACTACTGGCTGGAATACGGTAACCCGTGGGAATTCAAACGCCACAACACGCGCTATAAAGTCCGTTTTGGTGGTCGCATTCAGCAGGAAGGTAAAAAAACGCGCTGGATTGAAACCGAAGAGATTCTGGGAGTCGCTTACGATCAGATAATCCCTGGTTACGACACCGACGCGACCAACACGTTGCGTTTGTGGAGTGCGCAAGCCAGTAGCGAAATTAACCTCGGTAAATTCAACCAAGGTGACTACTTCGCGGCAGTGGAAGATAAAAACCACTCCGAGAACGTATCTCGCGTACTGTATCCGGATGACTCCACCTACTCCGGGCGTGAGCTGCGCCTGCGTCAGGAATACTTTCTGGTTTCCTCGACCATTCAGGACATTTTAAGCCGCCATTATCAGTTGCATAAAACCTACGATAACCTGGCGGATAAAATCGCGATTCATCTCAATGATACCCATCCGGTACTGTCGATTCCTGAGATGATGCGTCTGCTGATCGATGAGCACCAATTTAGCTGGGACGACGCGTTTGAGGTGTGTTGTCAGGTCTTCTCCTACACTAACCACACGCTGATGAGCGAGGCGCTGGAAACCTGGCCGGTTGATATGCTGGGTAAAATTCTGCCGCGTCACCTGCAGATCATCTTTGAAATCAACGACTATTTCCTGAAAACCTTGCAGGAACAGTATCCGAACGATACCGATCTGCTGGGACGGGCGTCGATCATTGATGAATCCAACGGTCGTCGTGTGCGTATGGCCTGGCTGGCGGTTGTTGTGAGCCACAAAGTTAACGGTGTATCGGAACTGCACTCTAATCTGATGGTGCAATCGTTGTTTGCCGACTTTGCGAAAATCTTCCCGGGTCGTTTCACCAACGTCACCAACGGTGTGACGCCGCGTCGCTGGCTAGCGGTAGCGAACCCATCGCTTTCAGCCGTGCTGGACGAACACCTGGGCCGTAACTGGCGCACCGACCTTAGCCTGCTTAATGAGCTGCAACAACACTGTGATTTCCCAATGGTTAATCACGCTGTGCATCAGGCGAAGCTGGAGAACAAAAAGCGTCTGGCAGAGTATATCGCCCAGCAGCTGAATGTGGTGGTGAATCCAAAGGCGTTGTTCGATGTACAAATCAAACGTATTCACGAATACAAACGTCAATTGATGAATGTGTTGCATGTGATTACCCGCTATAACCGCATCAAGGCCGACCCGGATGCGAAGTGGGTACCGCGCGTGAATATTTTTGGCGGTAAGGCGGCTTCGGCCTATTACATGGCGAAGCACATTATTCATTTGATCAATGACGTAGCGAAAGTGATCAACAACGATCCGCAGATTGGCGATAAGCTGAAAGTCGTGTTCATCCCGAACTACAGCGTTAGCCTGGCGCAGTTGATCATTCCGGCGGCAGATCTGTCTGAACAGATTTCGCTGGCAGGGACGGAAGCTTCCGGCACCAGTAACATGAAGTTTGCGCTTAACGGTGCGCTGACTATCGGTACGTTGGACGGTGCGAATGTCGAGATGCTGGATCATGTCGGTGCTGACAATATCTTTATTTTTGGTAACACAGCGGAAGAAGTGGAAGAACTGCGTCGTCAGGGCTACAAACCGCGTGAATACTACGAGAAAGATGAGGAGCTGCATCAGGTGCTGACGCAAATCGGCAGCGGTGTATTCAGTCCGGAAGATCCGGGTCGCTATCGCGATCTGGTTGATTCGCTGATCAACTTCGGCGATCACTATCAGGTTCTGGCGGATTATCGCAGCTATGTCGATTGTCAGGATAAAGTCGACGAACTCTACGAGCTTCAGGAAGAGTGGACCGCAAAAGCGATGCTGAACATTGCCAATATGGGCTACTTCTCTTCTGACCGTACTATCAAAGAGTACGCCGATCATATCTGGCATATCGATCCGGTGAGATTGTAAGTTCACCAATAAATAGAACGGGGCCAAAGGGTCTAATGCCGATCAGTTAAGGATCAGTTGACCGATCCAGTGGCTGTGTAAGAATCCGGAAACGCTCACTTGTTTCCGGATTTTTTTATGCACATTGGACAGGCTCTTGATCTGGTATCCCGTTACGATTCTCTGCGTAACCCACTGACTTCTCTGGGGGATTACCTCGACCCCGAACTCATCTCTCGTTGCCTTGCCGAATCAGGTACTGTAACGCTACGCAAGCGCCGTCTTCCCCTCGAAATGATGGTCTGGTGTATTGTTGGCATGGCGCTTGAGCGTAAAGAACCTCTTCACCAGATTGTGAATCGCCTGGACATCATGCTGCCGGGCAATCGCCCCTTCG